>CALQJV010000303.1 GCA_943330985.1 Chitinophaga pinensis | reverse complement strand
TACAACGGATTTGATAAAATTTTGGAGGAAAAGGATTTTGAATCATCGGTTTACCGAGGGCGATTGGGAGTTCATGATGGCGATTTATTTGATCGACAATTGAAGGAATTGAAAAATCAAAAGCAACCTTTTTTTGTTTCACTATTTACCCTGAGTACGCATGGCCCGTATGATATTCCTGTTGAAGATGTGTTGAATTGGGGCGATAAAGAAAAAGAATACATTAACACTGTTCATTATGCTGATAGTTGTTTGAATCATTTTATGAATGAAGCAAAAAAACAGCCTTGGTTCGATAATACGCTGTTTGTTTTCATCTCCGATCACCATCACAATACACCCAAAAACTATTCTTACTATTCGCCCGAATACCGTAGAATTCCCTTTGTGTTTTATGGAAATGTTATAAAGCCCGAATTCCGTGGAATGAAATCTTCACGAATTTGCTCCCAACTCGACTTAGCTTCTACCCTACTTCATCAATTAAATATGGACGCAAAACCCTTTGTGTGGAGTCAGAATTTATTCAATCCGCATAGTCCAGAGTTTGCTTTTTATTCCTTCGATGAGGGCTTTGGTTGGATAAGACCCGAAGGCCGACTTGTATATCACATTCAAGAAGACCGTTTTGAATCGGAACGTTATAGAAATTCAAACGATAAACAACGATTGCTTCGCGAGGGGAAAGCCTATATTCAACGAGTAACTGAAGAGTTTTGGAAATATTAGTTGGCAATTAAATCCAACAAACGTTTATCGTTAGGTGAAATAGCCGGTCCAAAATACCCAAGCAATTCGCCATTTTCACTGAGTAAATACTTACTAAAATTCCAAACGGGCTCCTGATCATTCCATCCATTTTTCGCGGGATTACTTAACCACTCGAAAATTAAATTTTGATTCGCATTCTTTATTACCACCGACTTTTTGGCCATCGGGAATGTAACACCATAGTTAACTTGACAAAAACTTTGAATACTTGAATCCGATCCTTTTTCCTGTTCCAAGAAATCATTTGCAGGAAATCCAACTATTACTAAGGAATCTTTATAGAGATTTTGAACTTGCTGAAGTTCTTCAAACTGACCTGTATATCCGCAATCGGAAGCCGTATTAACGAAAAGGACTTTCTTGCCATTTAAATCTTTGACCTGCAATAATTCACCATTTGAAAGATCGATTTGCAAACCGTCTGAATGAACAATTGCCGAAACGGCTGAAGGCTTCAACAAAACTTTTCCCTTTTCTCCCCTCTGAGAAAATTTCATAATAAGCGGGTAAAGTCCCTTCAGTAATTTTTGCCGTAAAGTCATTTTGATGGTTGAAATTAAATCAATGAAGCACTACTTTTAAAATAACGGGCTGATGGTCACTATATCGGAACTGCATGTCCATTCCTCGAACACTCAACACTTCGATTCCTGGCGAGCTCACAAAATAATCGATTAATGTTGTATAAGTACTTTCGGAATTATATGCATTAACATTGCTTCGGTTTGTAGATAGGCTTGAGTCGTAACTGATTGTAAAATTTGCAGGAAGCATTTCTTTGGCTATAGATTGTGGAGTGTAACCCGGGTCAATTGATTTGCTAAAATGTTTGGCATCAAAACCTGGAGGTACTTGATTCCAGTCGCCTCCAATAATGACTTTGTTTCCTTTGGCAACTTCTGCTTCGTAACGTTTTTTGATGAATGCCATTTCTATTTTCTTTATTTCACCCGTTTCGTCGTAAGCGGTATTATGCGTATTCACCAAAATCAATTCTTTCCCATTTGCTAATGGATAACGCATCTCCAAAGCACAACGATCGAGCATATACAACTTGGTTGGCCAATCAAACCCGCCGGGATACTGCACGCGCGACGATGCAATTGGTTTTATTTTGCTGTAAGTTACCAAACCAGCATAGGTTTTCCCATAAGGAGTATAGGGAATGCCAAATGGAACCGGAACATATTTCACATCGTAATTTAGTCCAAAACTCCAAGAAAATCCGGGCAATTCATTCGCAATAATGGGGATTTGATCTGTAAAATAACTGCGTTTGCTGTTTCGATCAACCTCTTGAATCATCATTACATCGATGCTATCTTTCATACTTCCCATAAACAGAGAAACCGCCTTGAGGTATTTGGCGGTTAGTGAATCCGAAGCTCGAACCGATTTCCCTCCATCATTAAAAAAATCCATTTCAGCACCCAAACCACAATAGCCAATATTCCATATCATCAAGGAGAGGGTATCGGGCATAGTATCCAAAGTGGATTTCCCTTCAATTTCCTGATTAAGGATACTTTCGGGCTCTGGTGAATAATCGGTTAGTGTAGAAAATAGAAGGAGCCCAGCAAACAAAAGAATAGTTGTAAGAACAAGGCCTAAAAATAATTTGAGCAAAATTCGGATCATGAAAAAAAATTAAAATTCTAAAATTAGAATATGTAATAGCTGATGAATCATAGAGTGCTGAAAGGTATTTTTAAAAAATGGTAATTCATAAAAGAACATTTCTATTTTTACCATTCAATTTATTAAATGCAACACGCCAACTTTAACTGGAGAACAGGTTCTGAACAATTGAAGTTATTTGGGCAGGTTTGGACTCCGCTCGAAGAACCCATTGCTGTTATTGCACTTGTACATGGCATGGGCGAACATAGCGGACGCTATCGTAAACTTGCCGAATTCTTTACTTCCAATAATATCGCAGTTATTACATTCGACCAACGTGGACATGGAAAATCTGATGGAAAAAGAGGACACATTACCCATTTTAATCAGTTGCTGGAAGGCATTGAAGAATTGGTAGATCGCGCCAATCTTCAATTCAAATTCAAGCCAATATTTCTTTATGGACATAGTATGGGTGGAAATGTTGCCTTGAATTATGCCCTTAAAAAACCGAGTACCATAAAAGGAGTAATTGCAACTGGGCCTTGGCTAAGATTGGCATTTGAACCACCTGCTATTCAATTAAAGCTGGCTAGTATTATGCGGAATCTGTATCCTGGATTT
>CALQJV010000302.1 GCA_943330985.1 Chitinophaga pinensis | reverse complement strand
GTCACTTTCGTTTACTTTTAAAGTATACCAAGATTTGGTAGAAATTTTTCCGCTGATTGCAGAAAACGTTAAACAATGTCCCGCAGGTAATTCTGAAATTCCTTCAAAAAATCCATCTGCTTGATATTCGATCTGACTGAAAAGAAAATAATCGAAAACTGCATCTTGGTTAACTTGAAAAGGAACCCAAGGTAAGGTTAATAGTGCTTTTTGTTCGGAAGCAAAGGCAAAACGATTTTCAATATTGGTGTAATAAAGTGGCTTCACTCCAAATCGATCGCGTGAAGCAAAAAGTGTTTTCTGATCTTGGTCGTAAATGGCAAATGCCCACATGCCATTGAAGCGATGTTGGCAAGCTTCTCCCCAATATTGATAAGCGTTTAAAACGACTTCGGTATCACTTTGTGAAATGAATCGTGCACCCAGATTCTGAAGTTCTTCGCGAAGTTCAATGTAATTATAAATTTCTCCGTTAAAGGTAATCCAAAAACGTCCATCGATGCTGCACATGGGCTGATGACCTGTTGCGGCTAAGTCGATAATTGATAAGCGTCGATGAGCAAATCCACCTTGAATTTTTTCGGAGATTTCGGTTTGACGTGTTGAAGGACACCACGCAATATTTTGCCCAATGCAGTTTTCTGAAGTTTCATCACTTGCCTGCGGAATGGCTTTTTGCTCTGTGAAAAATACATATCCTTCCCCGTCCGGACCGCGATGCGCAATGGTTTTGCTCATCCGTTTGAGATGCTCCGGAGATATTCCTTCGGGGGAGAAAAGTCCTGCAATTCCGCACATTAAGATTGAGTTCGCTCAAGGGTTATTTTAAAACTATTCTCCGGTTTTCTCGGATAATGGCGCGTTTGAGTTTGCACTTCAAATGGAAGATAGGCTGCACAAAGCGTATTTGAAATGGCGTAAAGTTTTGCTCGCATTTCAATTGGACACCCTTCTAAAATAGCATGCGCAACATTCCAGCGAATGCTTTCAGGCGAATGACCGTAGTCGTGCCAGACAATAATTCCACCCGGGCGAATCAGTTTGAATGCTGTTTGTGTGTCTTGAACCACGCTTAAATAATGATGATCGCCATCCACAAAAACCAAATCCATTTTACCATGGTATTCCGAGAAGTCGAACTCACGCGAATCGCCATGAAGGTGGGTGATATTTTTTAATGCCGATGAATAATGTCCATGTAATTGAATGTACTCTTCGGCCCAATTTCGAGCACGCATTTGTTCGGTACTTAAATTCAAAGTGAAGCAATTCGGAATAATGGATGCCACATTGCTCACGCTTTCACCTCGCCAGGTGCCAATTTCGAAATAGGTTTGAGCATTCAGTTTCTTCGCTAAAATGCGTAAAAGAGCCAAATCGGTGGGTAATGAACCTCCATCTAAAAATGCAAATGGAAGAACTTCTTCGGTATCAGCATCCCATAGTTTAAAATAGTCGACTTCAGGAAAACCGGTTTTTAACTGAAAAGATTCTTTTACACTGTTTTCGTGCTGATCTTCTTGGTCGATGAGTGTATTGAGCAATGCCGGTTTTCTAATCAACAGGCTGATTCCTTTGGCAAGTGTGGCAAATTTGCGTTTGAAAACGGTCATTATTCAGCGGATTTATTGCGAAGCTTTTTTACTAAGTTTCCTAAATCGGATAATTTAGGCCATAACTCTTTCAACGCAACGTTGGTGTCTTTTTTGAAAAGCCAAATAACGGAAAAAAATGTGGCCATGTTGGCAAGTGTAGTAACCAAAGCGGCTTGATGTTCATTAATCTTCCCTGGGAAAAAAATTGAAAGCGATAAAAATCCGAGCAACGTAACAATGAGGCCAGCCGAAATAGCGTAATTGTTTTTTGAAAATTGCCCAGTTCCTGAAAAGTAATGTCCCAAAATTAAATAACCACTGATGAAAACAACGCCGGGCATCAGAAAATACAAATTCGCTTTAACTGGAATAAATGCATCGCCAAAGAGTAAACCGAAGAAAGATGCGGGCATTAAACACAAGCAAATTGCAGCTGCACTAGTTGCTAAAATACTGGCTCGAAATAGTGGAACAGTTAATTGGATGGCTTTTGATTTATCGTCGGAATTCGCAATGGTTCCATATTGAATTGTTGCAATTGATGTTGCTAACATCCACATGGCTTCGGCTAATGAAACGGCATTTGAGAAAATTCCCAAGGCAAATGCGGGCAGCATAAAATAAGCAACACGCTGAATACTGAATTGCAACATGTGTCCAAATTGATTGGCTGCCGAGTATTTTACAAGTGTTTTCACACTCTTTTTAAAGCTCATGTGTTCGCCAATTTTCGGAAGCCGCAAGAGGAGAATCAGGGAAATAATCCATGCCGTTAACCAACCCAAATACAAGGCATACATATAATGGATTGGCTTTGGATGAAACCAGATGAATGCCGCCAAACTGCTTACAATGATGGTGGCGGTGAAGAAATTCAAAATATTAACCGAACGATATTGTTCACGCCCATTTAAAAGATGCAATTGTTGGTTCATGCTGGCGTTGAGAAAGGAAAGTCCCGCAATGTGCCAACCGTATAATTCGAATAAATCGGGACGAATATAATACACCACAATAGGAGCGAGGAGACTCCAGAAAACGGCCCATACCCAAGATGGGAATAGTAAATTTCGCAAACGATAACGTGGCGATAAATAAACCATAGCCGCACCACCCAAGAAATCGCAAAGTAGCTGAACACTGATTACCAAAACTAAAATTAACGTGGCTATTCCTTTGCCTTCGGGTCCAAGTTTTCGGGATAATAAGATAATGGTCCCGAAGTTTACCACAGCAGTTGCTAAACGACTCGCAAAAGTAAAAAGCATCAATCTCAACATGCGGCCAATATCTTTCTATAAAGTACTTCGAGTTTGTTTGCTACTGCAGAATAACTGAATGTATTTTGGCAATAATCCCTCAATTCAAGTTTATTGTATTGTGCTTTTTTTGAATGAAATGCGATCATCGAATTTTTCAAG
>CALQJV010000301.1 GCA_943330985.1 Chitinophaga pinensis | reverse complement strand
GATAAAAATTTGGCAGCACCACGACGACACAAAGCATCATCATTTTTAGGATTGAATTCAATGGCTTTATCGAAATCTTGAATGGCTAATTTATCATTGCCTTTTCCTCCATGTGCCATTCCTCTGTAGTAATAAGCTTCCGAATTTTTCGGGTCTTGCCCAATCATGTAATCACAGTCTTTTATACATTGATCAAATTCTTCATCATCAAAACTCAAGGTTGCACGAAACATGCGCGCTTCCAAAAACTCGGGTTTGTATTCCAATGTTTTAGTTAAATCTTCAATGGCATCGGCAGGGCGTTGTAACTCAATCCAAACTAAAGCCCTATTAAAATACAATTCAAAATTTTTGGAATCGATTTTCAAACCTTTCTCAAAGCAGTTAAATGCTTCTTTGTTATTGCCAACATCAAAAAAGGTTATTCCATAAATAAGGTAGAATTCTGGACTAGATAACTTCAAAGAATCAGCTTTTTGAAAATCGACCAATGCCGCTTTCCCATTCTTCATGGCATTATGCGCTTTCCCTAAAACAAACCAATTTTCTGCAATTTCCGGGGCTATTTTTACTGCCTCGGTCATTTTTTCTAGAGCTTTAGCCGCTTCGCCTTTCTCAAGCATTCCAAGACTTTCTGTTCTGTAAGCATCTGTTTGCGCCTGAATTAAACAAATGGGCAAAAGAATTAAAATGAGCGTATGTATTATAAAACTTCTTTTCATTGCGGATGGTTCGCTTAAAAAAATGAATTCAAACTTACAAAAATGAGTGGAACTTTCTTATTAATTTTTCTTTGAACCAATTCGATTTGTTGCTAAATAAACATTTTTTATTTGAATCAAATCAATGTTTAAGATTTTTTCTTCGAAGTCTTTCTTTGCTTATTAAAGATAATTCGCGGCTTGTTTGACCAGCAACGGAAGTGTTTTCGTCAGCTCTTCTAATTAAATACGGAAGCACATCTTTTACTGGACCATACGGAACATATTTGGCAACATTATAACCAGCGTTCGATAAGTTAAAACTGATATGATCGCTCATTCCAAGCAATTGTGAGAAATAAACTCGACTGTCGTTATGGTGTATCTTGTGTTTCTCCATCAAATCAACCAACATGGCAGCACTGTCTTCGTTGTGAGATCCAGCACAGAAGGCAAATTGATCAATATGTTCAATCATAAAATGCAATGCCGCATTGTAATCCTCATCCGTCGACTTTTTCTCTTTCTGAATGGGCGATGGATAGTTCATTTCCAATGCACGTTTGCGTTCTTTTTCCATATAGGCGCCACGCACTAATTTTACACCAGCAAAAAAAGATTCATTTGCAGCATACGTATGGAGTTCTTTGAGTTTTTCTAAACGATCGTGACGATACATTTGAAACGTATTGTAAACAACTGCGCGGTCCTTGTTGAATTTACGCATCATATCCAACATCAATTTATCCATGATGGGTTGAATCCAACTTTCTTCGGCATCCATCATTACACAGCGATCTAGCTCAAATGCACGTTTGCAGATGCGTTCAACACGCATGCTTACACGTTCAAATTCAATGCGTTCGGTTTCTGATAATGGTTCGAAAGAACTCGCTTTTTCGAGCAATTCGAAACGGGCAATACCGGTTAGTTTGAATACAGAAAATGGAATGTGCTCGTCTAATACCGAACGTTCTTGGGTATCAATAATCTCTTGGGTGGTGCGATCAAAATCGGCTTCTGATTCTTTGCCTTCGACCGAATAATCGAGAATGGTGTGAACATGAAAGGAGGCCAAACTTGCAATTTTCTCTTCGCAATCGCTGATGGTTTCACCTCCACAAAAGTGTTGGAAGATGGTTTGTTTAATCATGTATCGAAATGGAAATCCAATGCTGACCGCAATTCCCGCGAAGGGTTTTGTTAGTCGAACAAGCTGATTATTACCAATAAAACGAAATAACCACCACGCTTTTTCAAGTTCGTTGTTGCTTTTACTTTTAAATGCAATTTCTGTGTTTTCGAATGACACCATCAAGCCAAAATTTAAACAACAAACCTAAAAGATTTATCGCAATGTTGAATGCTAATTTTTACCCATGCAAAACTCGTTTATGCTACTTTTGTTCAATGGAGGCGAATCAAATTTCAACAGATCCATTCATTGTTATTGGTCGGGATTCATTGAAGAATCTGAATTCGATACTTTCCCATTATTATCAGGAGCGAATTGTAATAGTCTGTGATGTAAATACCAAACAAGCGTGTTTGCCTGTTTTGCTTGAAGAAGTTCCTCAATTAAATACGGCACCCGTTTTCGAAATGCTCCTTGGAGAAGCGCATAAATCGCTCAATGAGGTAGAACGATTGTGCTCATTTTTATTGGATGAGGGAGCAGGAAGAAAAAGTTTAATAATCAATTTAGGAGGTGGAATTGTATGCGATTTGGGAGGTTTTGCCGCTTCAATTTATATGAGAGGAATTGATTTTATTCAGATTCCAACGTCCATTTTGGCCATGGTAGATGCTTCTGTTGGAGGGAAAACAGGCGTCAATTTTGGTGGACTAAAAAATATGTTGGGGGCTTTTACGCAAGCTCGAGCAGTACTTGTTTTTCCAAACTTTATCCAAACCCTTCCGACCGATGAACGTGTTTCCGGTTTTGCCGAAATGGTAAAACATGCCTTGCTTTCGGGAGAGGATTCATGGGAAGAAATTTCGAATTTTGATATTCAACAAACAAAGAATTGGTCAGAAATAATTGAAAAAAGCATTCGATTCAAATACCAAATCACCCAAGCCGATTTTCAGGAAAAGGGAATACGCGAACAATTGAATTTCGGACACACCATGGCGCATGCTTTTGAGGCACTCGCATTTAAGCGAAATGAGGATTTGATGCATGGATTCGCAGTTGCTTCTGGCATTTTGGCTGAACTTATACTTGCTGATCAACTAAATACTTTAACCGATTCGAACATTATTACCAAGTATGTCGAATTGTTGAAGAAGGATTTTACCCTATTTCATTTCAACGAAAACGAACTGG
>CALQJV010000300.1 GCA_943330985.1 Chitinophaga pinensis | reverse complement strand
GTAAGCATCGAAAAATAACCATCACCACCATCATCATCACAACCCACTGGATTAAGCCCGAGGCAATTATCGCCTTGCCATGCAGCAATTCCAGTGTCGTTTAAATCACCATTGTTGGTATTGAAAAAGACAATTCCCGAAGGTGGGACTTGCATCCGAAACCAAATATCTCCGCCCACATAATTGGCGCAGCCTGGATTTAATGCAGTTCCAATAATATCGATATTACTTGAAACGATACATTGATTGGTATCTAAAAGAATAGGACTGCAGGGATTTGATCCTGGAGCAGGTTGCGTATTACAATCGCCTGTAAATGTAAATGTGGTATCGCTCAAGGGATTGGGTCCTTGTGCCAAAACTAGATTGTAAGCTGCATCCCGAATTTGATAGGAATTTTCTTCTTCCCAATCCAGCGGGAAATAGTTCACTGTGAGTATTTCGTTCGTGCATATCTGAAAGGAATCGATGCTTCCAAAATCGGTCGCATAAAATGTTCCCATTATGTCGCCATTGACATAAACTTGTAAATAACCACCATTCCATCCATCGCCATAACTGTCGTGCATGTTGATAGTGTATGTACAACATTGCGCAAAAACAGAAGCAGGCTTAGTAAAAACTAAACCTGCTAATATAAACACCAAACTAAACTGCTTTTTAATCGAAGTCATTTTCACTGAATTATAAATAATCAAGCAAAGTAACCATTCAGCGCGAATAAACTATACGTTTTTAATTATTTCGATGAATTAATTTATGTGTACTCATTGAATTGTTTTCCTGAATATTCAAGAAATAAATGCCGTCATTTAATGATGAAGGAAGTTCTATTTCTGATGTTTTTCCAGCGGCTAATTCTGGATAATACCAAGATCCGATTTTGTTTCCGGAAATTCCAGTTAACGTAATTGTTGCACTTTTCAATGTTGCTTTGTTAACCAATTTCAATGAATTTGAGAATGGATTTACTATGGAAATTTCGGAACTATTTTCTTCATTCTTTTCCGAAATGCCTGTAATCATGTTGCATGTATATGCTGTTGGGTTGATTTCAATTGGATTACCGGGTGTTAAATCGAAACCAGCTAAACCCGGATAATCTATGGGATATAAAACACATCGGAAGGTTGAATTTCCAGAAGGATTGGCGCCTTGTGTACCAATAACTCCGCCTTGTCCTACCGGATTCACATATTTCCAAACAACAGTATTACTTGGGTCTACTTCAAAGAAGTTGCCACTTGCGCCCGAACAAATAATCGTGTTACCATTTGCCAAACGCTGCGCACCTGAAATGTTCATGGAAAAAAAACTTGTGGTTGGAGTTGCAGAATAAATCCAGTTGGAAGCAGCAGGAAGATATGCCTGTCCGGCTGAAATTGCATAATCTCCATTTGCATCAATCGGTGGAGTAAATGTTTCAACGGTGGAATAATTTCCACCTGGACGTTGAAGTCCGTTGTTGAAAATAGAAATACTTCCTGCTCCAGGAAATCCGTTTTCAATCCAACGTGGGTTGTGTTGCCCAAACAATTTTTGATCGGTTGCAGTTCCTCGGTTATATGATGCTGGATTTCCCCAACGATACATCAAATCTCCACCTCGGTTATGCGCACCGCCGCTGTGAGAAGCCGCTTCGGCCATCGAAGTGCTGTGGTCTATGATCCAAATTTCATCGAGGTTGTGCGAACTAATTATAATTTGATCTAATGCTGCATTGTAATCCAATCCATTGCAATGCAACCAATCGGCTGTTGTAGAAACCGCATTGAAATTGAGATTAATTAACTCTGGATGATCAGCCACAACGCCGAAATTGGGTTTAGTTGCATCGAAATCTTGAATGAGGTGATCCCAAACATTCCATTCCCAAACAATGGTTCCTCCAGTAGTTCCACTGGGTTGAATTTCAACAATTTTTTCGGACCATACAGTTGTCCCTACTAATGTTGGATTTCTTCCAGCGGCTGTTGCTTCTGCAGCTGTTTTTAAAACCCAAACGATAGCTAAAATATTTCCATTAGGAAGCATTCTCGCATCGTGGTGTTGCGTTTGCGTAGAACTTGAAATGGTGTATGCCCACGTTACCGTTCCATCCCAAGAAACTTTTTCAATAATACCACCTAATCCTCCTCCATTAATCGTAGCATTATTAACTCGTCCTGTTCGTAATAGGGTCCCGTCTTCTAATAAATAAACTGCTTGTCCAGGGTTATGCGTGCCCGCCCAAGAATGAACTTGGTAACCACATTTGTCAATCAAATATGTGTTGTTAGCGAAATTGGGTGCAAACAAAACATACCCATCGGTTGAGGAATTATTTGTTAATAAACCAAGCGTTTGGGCTTGAGATTTTCCAATCAATAACAAGAAAGTGATAAGTAAAATGATGTTTTTCATTTTTGTGATTTTAAGGTTTGTGATTATTTTCGGTAGTAAATTTTGCAGCCAAAGCTGGGAGTTTCAGTCACAATAACTGGTTTGTTTAAAAACAATGCATCAAGCGTTTCATCGATATAGGTGATATTCCGTTTTTTATTTTCGCCGTTATCGTCAATGGCACCTCTGTATTTTAAAATCCAATTGCCATTTTCTTTCCAAATAACAAAGACTTCGGGGGTGTTCTTGGCGTTGAAATATTTACCTGCAAGCTGCAATTCGTCTTGTAAATAAGGGAATTTGAATTTGTCTTTCTTTGCTCTTTGTTGCATCAATTCAAAACTCTCTTCCTCATAAACGAGTGTATCCATCGGATTTATAGCCATTAGTGGAACACCAAGAGCTTCGTATTTTTCATGCAATGCGTTAAGGCGCTTCGAGTATAATTTCGCGAACGGACAATGATTGCAAGTGAAAACCAAAATGAAGCCCTTCGCATTAGGATACGATTCAAGCGAAATCATCCGATTGTCCACATTGCGCAATCGAAAATCAGGATTGCCTAGCCTACGACTGCATGGCTGAGGAGGGAAGTTTCGGAGCATCAGTTCGGCGTGAATTGGGTGAACAGATCGAGTACTTGGAGCGT
>CALQJV010000299.1 GCA_943330985.1 Chitinophaga pinensis | reverse complement strand
CCAACAAGATTAACACCGCTAACTTTTCTTTTCACATCGTGGACAAAGTGCCTTGGAGTAGCCGTGGCCATTATTTGGCAGAGCGTCCCTCATTCACACTTGATCCCCTTTTTCATGCGGGTGCATATTACGTTCAAGAAGCCAGCTCCATGAGTATCTGGTCGGCACTAAACGACCTCGTTCCAGAAAAGAAAGATTTGCGCGTTTTGGATTTATGTGCAGCTCCCGGAGGAAAAAGCACACTCATTGCTTCATGGCTTGCAGGCGAAGGATTACTTGTTGCGAATGAAGTCATTCGAAGTCGCGCTGGAATTTTAACCGAAAACCTCAACCGATGGGGAAGCGCCAATACATTAGTAAGTAACAACGATCCGCGGCAATTTGGAAAGCTGGAAGGGTATTTCGATGTCATCGTTGTAGACGCTCCTTGCAGTGGCTCGGGCATGTTTCGAAAAGATCACTCTGCATTGGATCATTGGTCGGAAGATGCTGTCTTGCATTGCGCCGCTCGACAAGAACGAATTTTAGCAGATGTTTGGCCCGCTTTGAAAGAAGGTGGACTTCTCCTCTATTCTACCTGCAGCTATTCGGAAACCGAAGATGAAAACATGAGTAGCTTTATTCGTGATGAATTGCAGGGGGAAATTGTTTCCATACCATCGCTAGATTTACTTTCGGAAATAATAAAAACCCCGATGGGCTATCGCTTTTATCCCGGACAAATTGATGGCGAAGGATTCTATTTATCGGCTATTCGAAAAACTTCCGAAGCCGAAATCCCTTTTTTCAAACAGGCATTCCGACCAGTAAGCATTCCAGTTCAAGTTGCTCAATGGATGGCAAAACCTGATGCATTTGTATATTCCGAAACACATCTCGGAGCAGGCATCATACCAGTGGGATTACACGAAGCGATTCCGCCATTGCTTAAACATTTGCATATTCTTAAATGTGGCATTCTTTCAGGTGAAATGAAGGGAAAAGATTTTATTCCATCTCATGAAATGGCCCTAAGTTCACAATTAAGAGAAGATATCCCTCAATTGGAATTGGAGCGAGAGGAAGCTTTGCACTATTTAAAAAAGGAAGCACTTCGCGGAAGAAGCGACTGCAAAGGTTGGCACCGAATGAATTATAAGGGTCTCGGTTTGGGCTGGGGGAATGTACTTCCTAACAGAATCAATAATGCGCTTCCAAAGAGTTGGAGGATATTAAAAGAGTTGGAATAGAAAATACAATTTCGATAAATGACAAAGCGATATTATTTCAACGAAACACAAGAAAACACGAATGACAAATAATTGCAGAATGAAATTGCGTTTAGGAATAATTGGGGTTGTTTTCATATTGGCAATAACGTGTGTTGGGCAAGTTCAAAATTCAATAAGCAAAGAAATTACAACTTCCTCAAAACTTCTGCTAGGCGATACCGTTCATCAAGTTGATGGAGAAATTCGTGGAATCTATCAAGATTCAAAAAACAATCTTTGGTTTGCGTCGAATGGCAATGGGGTGTATAAATATGATGGGAAGGCGATTGTAAATTTCACAGAAAAACATGGGCTTTCGAGTAATTATGTTTGGATGATGACCGAAGGAAAAAATGGAACGCTCTGGTTTAAAACGAATTTACATCCTGAAGATGTAAAAGTCCTATGTAATTTTGATGGGATTGCATTTAAAACAATTCCAACGGAAACCCTTGCCAAGAAGTATGATTTTCAAAACAACGAATTACTCTTTGATTATTATTACGATGGCAAATCACTTTCGAAAATTGAACTTCCACAGAATTCACCTATTCAAAATGAATCAAACAAACGACATCATTATGATATCTTTTCAAGCCTAAAGGATAGTAAAGGGAACGTTTGGTTTGGCACTGCAACAGCGGGCATTTGCAAATACAATGGAACTTCCTACGAGTGGTTTGGCAATAGTGAATTAGGTGCTGCAATTCGTTGCATTTTCGAAGACAAAAAAGGAACAATTTGGGCTGGGAATAATGGAGATGGAGTGTTTCGATTCGATGGAAAAAACTTCATCCACTTTTCGAAAGAAAAAAACCTACACAACGCCGATTTTGAAAAATATCCAATCGGGAAACCCGGACTTCTTTCAAGGGTTTGGAGCATAACAGAAGATAATGAGGGCAGGCTTTGGTTCGGAACGATTGACAACGGTGTTTGGTTGTATGATGGGAAAACATTTACCAATTATACTAACCAAGATGGATTAGCAATTGATGCTATTTGGTGCATTTACAAAGACAAAACTGGAAAACTCTGGTTTGGATCGGAGGGAGCAGGTGTTTATATGTTTAATGGAAAAACCTTTGAGAAATTTAAGAACTAAATTATTTTCAAGTAATACTTAAAGACATGATAGACTTTATTCAAACAGTAAAAACCAGAAACGAAACCTTATTTTATTATGGTATCGTTTGTTTGGTTTTTGCGCTATTTTTTCTAGCACTAACTAAAATTACGAATACGCAGGTTTACAATGTAAATGCCTGGTACAAGCCATTCAAATTTGCCTTTTCCACTTTTTTATTTGCATGGGCTATGGCTTGGTATTGCGCTTACTTACCATCATTCAATATCATTTTATTTAACTGGACTGTAATTATTTTATTGGGATTTGAGATAATCTACATCGCCATTCAAGCAGGCAAAGGGCAACTATCGCATTATAATATGAGCACACCCGTTTATGCTATACTATACTCAACGATGGCATTGGCTGCATCGCTGGTTACACTATATACAGCCTATGTCGGTTTGTTATTTTTCACAAATGAATTCCCCGAATTACCGATTTATTATGTTTGGGCTATTCGTTTAGGCATTTTGATTTTTGTGATTTTCTCGTTCGAAGGATTTGTGATGGGTTCGAGACTTACCCATACCATTGGTGGGCCCGATGGCGGTGCAGGAATTCCGATATTAAACTGGAGCACTAAATTTGGCGACCCGCGAATTTCGCATTTCATTGGAATGCACGCATTGCAGATATTACCATTAGCATCT
>CALQJV010000298.1 GCA_943330985.1 Chitinophaga pinensis | reverse complement strand
GAAGCACTTGCTGCTGTATTAGGCGGAACCCAAAGTTTGCACACCAATGCATTGGACGAAGCCATTGCCTTACCCACCGATGCATCGGCGCGTATTGCTCGGAACACCCAATTGTTTATTCAACAAGAAACGGGTGTCACCAAACTAATTGATCCTTGGGCAGGTTCCTATTATGTAGAGAAACTCACATCCGATTTAACCCATAAAGCTTGGACATTGATCGAAGAAGTTGAGAAGTTGGGCGGCATGGCCAAAGCCATTGAAACGGGAATTCCGAAAATGCGCATCGAAGAAGCAGCCGCCAAAAAGCAGGCAAGAATTGATGCGGGAACGGAAGTGATTGTTGGGGTGAATAAGTTTCAAGTGGAAGAAGAATCGAATCTCGAAATTCGCGAAGTGGACAATACCCAAGTGCGTTTGCAACAAATGCAACGCTTGGATAACATTAAGAAAACTCGCAATCAACAAGAAGTAGATACAGCACTTGAAGCCCTTACCGAAGCTGCGAAAAACAACCAAGGCAATTTGTTGGAGTTGAGCATTCAGGCGGCTCGAGTTCGTGCCACTTTGGGTGAAATTTCGATGGCATTAGAGAAAGTGTATGGACGATATCAAGCAACCATCCGAAGCATTTCGGGCGTATATAATAGCGAAGTGAAAAACAATCCTCAACTCGAAAAAGCACGCGACATGGCCAACGAATTTGCCACATTGGCTGGACGTCGCCCACGTATTTTAGTTGCTAAGATGGGCCAAGATGGTCACGATCGTGGAGCCAAAGTAATCAGTACCGGATTTGCCGACATTGGTTTTGATGTGGATATTGGGCCCTTGTTTCAAACACCTGCGGAGGTTGCTAAACAAGCATTGGAAAACGATGTGCATATTTTGGGAGTTTCCTCTTTAGCCGGCGGACATAAAACCTTGGTTCCTCAAGTAATTGAAGAATTGAAAAATGCAGGTCGTGCAGATATTTTGGTTGTTGCCGGTGGAGTAATTCCTCAAAAGGACTACGACTATTTATTCGATGCTGGAGTAGCGGCAGTTTTTGGACCGGGAACGAGTATTCCTATAGCAGCGCAAGAAGTATTGAGTTTGTTGATTGAAGGGTATCAGTAATAATTAAAAAAATTTTTGTTATTTCGATGTAATGAAATGTAAGAAAATTTAAGAATTGTTGAGTATTGAACTTGTTGATTATTTTTTAAATCATTGATAATTAAATTTTTGTGTATTATTCTAACCTATTTTAAAAATCGATGTAACCTTTGTTTTATGATGTAAGTTAAGGAGGCAAAACCTAACTCTTTTTTATGTCACAAAAAACTTCAACACTTCGAACGGTTTTCCAAAGCGGAAAAATTGTTCAACGAATTGCTAAAGCAACAATTGCTTTAGGATTATTGGTCTCAGCACCAAGCATGCTGACTGCTCGATCTCTAACGACAGTTTCTGTTCCACCATCTGTGGGCGTTTCTATTTCAGGGCCTTCATCATTTTGCCCAGGATCGTCCGCAACACTAACAGCTAATTATACAGCTGGATCGGGTTCTACCTCTTTTGTTTGGAAGAGAAATGGTGTATTTATGCCAGGAGCAACTACAGCGTCTATTGTTGTTACTAACCCTGGTGATTACACAGTAGCTGCAACAAGTTCTGGTTTAACATCAACATCTGCAGTATTTACATTAAGTCGACTTACATTAAAGACGAATGTTCAAAATGCATGTCCAGGTTCTACTGGAAATGTAAATCTGGTTGTTCAAAACGGTACAGCTCCATTTTCGTATTTATGGAGTAATGGTCAAACATCGCAAGATTTAATGGCTGTATCAAATGGCTATTATTCAGTGGCTGTTAAGGATGCGAATGGTTGTGTTGCAACAACAATTGCTATGGTTAACAACACGCCAGTTAATATTCAAGCTGGAGAAAACAAAACCATTTGCAATGGTTCATCGACTTCGCTTCAAGCAAGTGGTGCCGATTTGTATTTCTGGTCACCGGCTGATGGATTAAGCAGCGCCAATGTGAGCAATCCAACGGCAAATCCAACTTCAACAAAAACCTATACTGTTACAGGGTATGTTGCAAGTGGTGAGTTGGTAACCAATGGTGATTTTAACCAGGGCAATAAAGGCATCTTATCGAATTATGCTTATGTGAATTCTTTTGCTAATGTTGCTGTTGGTTATACATCAGGAACTGGATTATATCCTGAAGCAAAATATGCAGTAGTTTCTAATCGTAACGATTCAAATGTTACAAAATTCCATCCTGCGTTTGTAGGTGTTGGACGTAATGGAGGAAGTCTTGTTGGACGTAACGAAGATAATTACATGGCAATTAATGGTTCAACGGTTTTGGATCAAGTAGTTTGGAGCCAAACAGTTGAGGTGCTACCAGGAAATAATTACAGCTTCTCTTGCTGGATTGCTTCAATCAATGCTTCAAATCCATCTAAACTTCGTTTCTTAATTAATGGTGTTGAATTAGGGCCACAAATTGTTGCACCATCAACATTAAACTCATGGATTCAATTCTACACAGTTTGGAATTCTGCTTCTGCAACAACTGCAACAATTAGCATCATCAACGATAATACAATCGCTGGAGGTAATGATTTTGGTTTGGATGATATTTCATTCTCTACAACATGTTCTAATACTTCAACAGTTACCGTTTTTGTAAACGATGGTATTGCTGGAAATTCAATCACTGCGCCTGCAACTACGCAAAACTGTTTATCTGTTGACGCTGCAGAAATTGTAGGAAATGTTCCAACAGGCGGAACAGGTTCTTATACTTACCAATGGCAAATCAGTACAGATAACTCAACTTGGGATAATATTGAGGGAGCAACTTCTCAATCTTACAATCCAGGTGTTGTTTATACAACTGCTCGTTACCGTCGTGTGGTTACTAGTGGAGCATGTACTTTAGAAAGTAACATTGTTACCATTACAAGTTCTTCAACATATACAATCAGCAACAATACGATTACTGCACCAGCTACATCTTCTTTTTGTACTGCAATTG
>CALQJV010000297.1 GCA_943330985.1 Chitinophaga pinensis | reverse complement strand
AGCCTTGCCTGGTAAACGCCTTCAAGATATCAGCTACGAAATTCAAACTTATTGCGAAAAGAACGGATATTCTGTAGTAAGAGAACTTGTTGGTCATGGTATCGGCAAAAATTTACACGAGGCACCTGAAGTACCAAATTTTGGTAAGAGGGGATCCGGGATTAAGCTTCAGGTTGGTTTGGTTATAGCAATTGAACCAATGATTAATATGGGAAAAAGAAATATTGTTCACGGTAAAGATGGTTGGACCATCAAAACCTCCGATAATAAACCTTCAGCTCATTTTGAACATACAATTGCAATAAAAGACGGTAAAGCAGATATTCTTTCATCATTTGATTATGTTGAAGATGTTCTGAAACAAAGAAATTTATTCATTGCTTAACAAATTGATTAAATAAATAAACGTGTCAAAACAGTCATCCATAGAACAAGACGGAACTATAATCGAGGCTTTATCGAATGCAATGTTTCGTGTTGAATTGGAAAATGAGCATGTAATTGTTGCTCATATTTCTGGGAAGATGCGCATGCACTATATTAAAATTTTACCCGGTGATAAGGTAAAAGTGGAGATGTCTCCATACGATTTGTCAAAAGGTCGTATAACTTATCGCTACAAATAATAAAACAATGAAAGTAAAAACCTCCATCAAAAAAAGGAGTGTGGACTGCAAGATTGTACGCCGCAAAGGGAGACTCTATGTAATAAACAAAAAGAATCCCAAATTCAAACAACGTCAAGGATAAGCACCAAAATTAAAAACACATGGCTCGTATTTCCGGAATTGATCTTCCCAAAAATAAGCGTGGAGAAATTGGTCTAACCTATATATTTGGGATTGGACGCTCTACATCACAAAAAATTCTAACTGAAGCTGGAATTTCTTTCGATAAAAAAGTATCGGAATGGAATGATGATGAATTAGGAAAAATACGTGATATTATTAATAACACGTTTAAAGTAGAAGGTGCACTTCGATCTGAAGTTCAACTTAACATAAAACGTTTGATGGACATTGGTTCATACAGAGGAATTCGTCACCGCTCCGGTCTTCCTGTTCGTGGACAAACAACTAAAAATAATGCTCGTACCCGTAAAGGGAAGAAGAAAACAGTTGCCAATAAGAAAAAAGTAACTAAATAATTCTTGAGTTAGAAACAATAGAATAATCCATTAGAAATGGCTAAAACAACCAAAACAACCAAGAAGCGAGTTGTTAAAGTAGAAGCAGTGGGGCATGCTCACATCAATGCGACTTTTAACAACATTATTGTATCTCTCACCAACACAACTGGACAGGTTATTTCCTGGAGTTCTGCGGGCAAGATGGGATTTCGCGGATCTAAGAAAAATACTCCATACGCTGGGCAAATGGCAGCAGGTGACTGTTCAAAAGTTGCTTACGATTTAGGCCTTCGCAAAGTTAAAGTGTTTGTTAAAGGTCCGGGTGGAGGACGTGAATCTGCAATCCGAACTATTCATAACAGCGGTATCGAGGTAAGCGAAATTGTAGATGTTACTCCAGTACCTCACAATGGATGTCGTCCTCCAAAACGTCGTCGCGTTTAATTTTTCATTTTAACAATTCAGTTCATGGCAAGATATATTGGACCAAAATCGAAGATAGCCCGTAAGTTCCGCGAACCCATTTTTGGGCCGGATAAAGTGCTAACAAAGAAGAATTACCCTCCAGGGCAACACGGAAATTCAAAGAAACGTCAAAAAGTTTCTGAATATGGTGTTCAGCTTCAGGAAAAGCAAAAAGCAAAATACACATATGGTATTCTTGAAAAACAATTTGCATTGATTTTTGATCGTGCGAGTCGTGCTCAAGGTGTAACGGGTGAAATGCTATTAAAATTAATTGAAGCTCGCTTAGATAATGTAGTTTATCGTATGGGTCTTTCTGCAACTCGTTCAGGTGCGCGTCAATTAGTTTCACATCGTCATATAACTGTTAATGGCTCAGTAGTGAACATTCCATCGTATACACTTAAAGCTGGAGATGTAATTGCAGTTCGTGAAAAATCACGCTCATTGGAAGTTATTTCTAATTCACTTTCAGGACATACAAATAAATACTCATGGTTAGAATTTAATGTTTCTTCTTTGAGTGGTACGTTCTTAAATTATCCTGAACGTGAACTTATCCCTGAAAACATTAAGGAGCAACTTATTGTCGAATTGTATTCTAAATAACATTTAGTACTTTTCTTCTTTTCTTCACATTTCTAAAAAGAATACTATGTCAATATTGGCTTTTCAACGTCCCGATAAAGTAATTATGATTTCTTCAACTGATCAACATGGTCAGTTTGAGTTTCGTCCACTTGAACCAGGATATGGAATTACTGTTGGTAATGCATTACGAAGAATACTTCTTTCTTCACTTGAAGGTTTTGCTATTACTTCTATTAAAATTGAAGGCGTTGAACATGAATTTTCAACAATCAATGGTGTTGTAGAAGACGTTACAGAAATTATTTTAAATCTGAAACAAGTTCGCTTCAAACGTCAAATTGATATTACAGAACACGAGAAGGTTGTAATAAGCTTAAATGGTCAAAGTCAACTTACGGCTGGTGACATAGGTAAATTTACTTCGTCATTTCAGGTTTTAAATCATGATTTTGTAATCTGCAATATGGATCCTTCTGTTAATTTAAAGATGGAAATTACCATCGATAAAGGAAGAGGTTATGTTCCTGCAGAAGAAAATAAACCTGCTACACCGCAAATTGGTTTAATTGCAATCGATTCTATTTACACACCAATTCGGAATGTAAAATATTCTATTGAGAATTATCGTGTAGAGCAGAAAACGGATTATGAAAAACTAATCATCGATATTACAAGTGATGGTTCTATTCATCCAAAAGATGCTTTAAAAGAAGCTGCTAAAATTCTTATTCAACACTTCATGCTTTTCTCTGATGAAAAGATTACTGAAGACGTAGAAGAGAAAGTAACTACAGAAGAATTCGATGAAGATATTCTTCATATGCGCCAACTTTTGAAAACGCGTTTAGTGGATATGGACCTAAGTGTTCGTGCATT
>CALQJV010000296.1 GCA_943330985.1 Chitinophaga pinensis | reverse complement strand
TCAAACGCCTTCTATGTTCAATGACATAGTAGCCAATTGCGAAATCCAATTTTGCTTAGCTAAAACGGATCCCTTCAATCAAGCTACAACGGGTATTACCCGCACACAAACTGCAGCATCTTCCTTTTCCATAGGAAGCGCTATGAAATATGCTTCATCAGGTGGAGTTAATGCTTGGCCATCTGGGAAATATTTGAATATCTGGGTGTGTAATATGGCCAATCAAGTTATTGGATTTGCCACTTTGCCCGGAACAACTATTGCCGCTGAAGATGGTGTTGTTATTATGTACAAACATTTTGGAAGAACAGGTAATGTTCTAGCTCCATACCACAAAGGAAGAACCGCCACGCACGAAGTGGGGCATTGGTTAAATCTGTTGCATATTTGGGGCGATGACGATGGTAGTTCAAACAATTGCTTAGGGTCCGATCAGGTTGATGATACTCCCAATCAAGCAAGTTTTTATTTCGGTTGCCCTTCGTCACCTTCTCCTTCATGTTCAAACAACGGGGACATGTTTATGAATTTCATGGATTATACCGACGATGCATGCATGAATGCCTTCACAGGTGGACAAAAGAATCGCATGTTAGCAACATTAAATAGTTTCCGATATTCAATTCAAAGCTCATTGGCTTGTCAACCGCCAATTATCCAACAAGTATGCGACACGCTTAGTAGTATTGTTGGAGGCGATGGATTTAATTATTATTTATCAAATGAGATTGTTGCCGGCGACACAGGATATTTTACAGGAACCAACTCCTATGGAAATATTGCATATGCCGACTTCCATTCAGTTGCAGAACCAAGTACAATCGACAAAATTCAACTAGATTTTGTGTATGCATATTCTGCATCAGGTTTGAGTAATTTAACCATTGGACTTTGGGATAATGATGGAATAAATCCAGCCGGAAGTCCAGGTACTTTTCTCACGGAAGCAAGTTTGCCTTTTTCTCAAATTAATTTGGATATCGATAACTTCACAAGATCGGAGGTTACGCTCCCATCTTCTTTATTAATTGATGGTGGCTTCTATGTAGGTTTTAAAAATCCGGAAAATGTTTCCGATACCATTGCTGTTTATTCGAATCAGATTGACGTTATCAATGTAAACACCGCTTGGTTTCAAGATTCTTTACAAAATTGGGCAGAATTTAGTAGTCCATCAACATTCAACTCACCTATTTCATTGGCAATTCGTCCTATAATTTGCGGAACTGTTGGTGTTCAAGAATTTATTCAAAATCCATTGCAGATTTATCCAAATCCAGGACAAGATTTCGTTCACATTGTATTTCCAACTTCTGAAAAAAGTCATGCTTGGCAAGTGTTTTCGATGGATGGTAAGAAGGTGCTTTCTGGGATAACATCAGATTCTCATTTAGAACTCAATTGTTCTGACTTGGCTCAAGGGATTTACATTTTCCAAGCGATTCAAAATGGGAAATTATTTGCACATCGAATTGCAATAATGCGATAAGCAATAACCTTTTGCTTTGTTGCTTGTTGTAAGTTTGCCAAATCAATATATGGAAATAAATCCCCTCATAGAAGCTGTTGCAGATAAGGAACTGCACAGAATTGCGAATAAAGTATTTAACCAAGAACGAATACTTTCATCGGAAGGCATTTACCTTTTTGAACATGGAGAATTAGGATTCTTAGGGATTTTAGCCAATTACATCCGCGAGAAACGTCATGGAAATTTCACATTTTTCAATCGAAATTTTCATATTGAGCCAACAAACATCTGTGTGTTCGATTGTAAATTCTGCTCGTATTCGCGTTTGTTAAAACAGAAAGAGGATGGTTGGGAATTAACGGAAGAGGAGATTCTTGAGAAAGTGCGAAGCTATGATGGACTTCCAATTACCGAAGTTCATATTGTTGGAGGGGTTCATCCGAAAATGGGACTTCATTATTTTGCAAGTCTTATTCAAAAAATAAAGGCCATTCGTCCAGAAATCCATGTGAAAGCTTTTACGGCAGTAGAGCTCGATTATATGTGCAGAAAGGCGAAAATGTCATATGAGGAAGGCCTACAGATTTTAAAAGATCATGGTCAGGATTCGCTTCCTGGTGGAGGAGCTGAGATTTTTGATGAAACGCTGAGAGCAGAAATTGCCGGCGATAAATGCACCGCTTCTGAATGGTTAGAAATCCATGAAACGGCTCATAAGCTTGGAATGCCTTCCAACGCCACCATGCTTTATGGGCATAAAGAAACGTTTGCTCACCGCATCGATCACATGGAACGTTTGCGTCTATTGCAAGATCGTACGGGCGGTTTTAATACGTTTATTCCACTCAAATTTCGAAATAAAGGAAATCAGATGAGTTATATTTCGGAGGTTTCTGTGATTGAAGATTTGAGAAATTACGCCATATCGCGCATATACATGGATAATTTCGGACACATCAAAGCCTATTGGCCAATGATTGGACGAAATACCGCTCAACTCTCACTTTCGTTTGGTGTTGATGATATTGATGGAACAATAGACGATTCTACTAAAATATATTCCATGGCTGGATCGGAGGAGCAAAGTCCAAGTTTAACAACTCCTCAACTTATTGATATGATTAATGCCGTTGGTAAAATTCCCATCGAACGCGATACATTATACAATGTAATTCGAGATTATTCAATACATCCAATCCTTACAGAAGAAGTCTGAACATGATTCAATCTACAATCCATTCCAATTCTTATTCAATCGAGTTTCAACGCGATGGTATAAACGGAACCGTAAACGGAAATGAGTTTGCCTGGGATTTACTTCCTATTTCTGCCAATAGATTCAATATTCTGTTTAACAATAAATCGTTTAATGTAATTATTGAGTCCCGCGAAATTGAAACAAATACACTTATCATTCGAATTAACGGAAAGAAGCTCCAAATCAATACCAAAGATAAAATGACACTTTTATTGGAGTCGATGGGATTGAATGCAGCGGTTTCCACAAAAGTAAACGAAGTGAAAGCGCCAATGCCAGGTTTGGTATTGCGGGCATTAGTATCCGAAGGCGATGAGGTGAAAAAAGGTGATAGTCT
>CALQJV010000295.1 GCA_943330985.1 Chitinophaga pinensis | reverse complement strand
TTACATTACAAAACTATAAAAGCATTTGATTATCAATGCTATTTGTAAGATAAGTTAGCATTCTATTCCTTTTCGCGTTTGCCACGAACGGCTTTTTCAATTTGATCCCACATCGGAGCAGGCACGTGTTCAAGGTTATTAAATTCGCCACCACCCTGCAGCCATTCGCCACCGTCAATGGTCACCACTTCGCCATTCACAAAACCTGCAAAATCGGAAACAAGATACGCAGCGAGGTTTGCCAATTCTGCATGTTCACCAAATCGTTTTAATGGAATACGCGCCATTGGATCAATTTTACTTGCTAGTTCATCAGGAAATAATCGACTCCAAGCTCCTGCTGTTGGAAAGGGGCCCGGTGCAATGGCATTACTACGAATTCCATATTTTGCCCATTCTACAGCCAAACTTCGTGTTAATGCCAAAACACCTGCTTTTGCTGTTGCCGATGGAACAACATAGCCCGAACCTGTCCATGCATAAGTTGTAACGATGTTCAAAAAATTTCCGGAAATCTTTTCTGCAATCCAACGCTTGCCAACGGCCAAGGTGCAATTGTACGATCCTTTCAACACAATATCAACGATGGTGTCGAAGGCTTTGTGACTAAGCCGTTCGGTTGGACTAATAAAATTCCCAGCTGCATTATTCAACCAAACATTCACAGGACCTAATTCCGTCCAAGCCTTTTCCATTGCTGCTTCCACCTCATCCATTTTCCGAACATCGCAAACCGCATAGGTTATAAAACCACCTGTTTCGGCAGCAAGTTCGGAGCACGTTGCTTTAAGCACATCCTCTTTACGACTTGTAATCATGACCCGAGCTCCCAATTTCAAAAATGTTTTGGTCATGGACCGTCCCAAACCGGTTCCACCTCCAGTAACTACAATGTTTTTTCCGAGCAATGCATTATCACGTAACATTAATCTGGTTTCAGGTTGATTCATCATGATTAGGTTGTATTTTTGAAAATCAAACCTATAAAAAAACTCTGGTTTATGGTGTTAAGATTCTTCCAAACTGCATTAATTCTTATGAGTGTAGGAATTGCAAATGCACAAACAGCTTCGCTTACACTCAGTTTGCAAGACAGCAGTATGTTTATTACTGAATTGAATGGTGTTTCATACAGCGATGCATCCAACACAATGAACATATCGAAACTGAATCCGGGAGTACAAAAATTAAAAGTGATTAAACTCATGCAAATGGGCAGTTCGGTTGTGAAAAAACCCGTTTATGATGGCAGTATAAATTTACCAGCAAACAAAACTACAATTGCTTATATCGACCAATACAATCAGTTTCGAGTGACAGGGAGTTCTGTTATTGAAAACAAACAAGCCCAAAAACAATCGGGCAATTCCAATGCTGGAAACTTTATACCCAACCCCGATAAGATTGAAGCATTCACCCTGCCAGAAACGAATCGTTGGGGAGTAAAAATAGAGTCGTATAGCGCTCAAATTGAAACGTTAAAATCTATTTCATCCGAAACACAACGATACAAAACTGCCATCGGATTCATTTCCATTGGAACGCTAAATTCCAACCAGATAGCCGAAATGATGTTAACCCTTTCGAGCGAGCGAAACCGAATTCACCTCGCCGATTTTGGGCAACAATATGCCACCGATAAAGACAACTACGGCATTGTGTTTAATGCCTTGCGAAGTCCATCGAGTGTTCGAAAATTGAGCCGACGATTAAATTAAGATTTCGTTTTGGCTTCGTTCCAATAAACATCCATTTCTTCTAGCGTCATTTCATCAAGTTTGCGGTTTGCTTTTTCGGCGGCTTGCTCGAGGTATTGAAAACGCTTAATGAATTTCCGGTTCGTTTTTTCTAAGGCATCTTCTGGATTGATGTTTTTGAAACGCGCATAGTTGATTAAGGAAAACAACAGGTCTCCAAACTCCTCTTCGGTTGCTTGAGCATCGCCTTTTTCAGCTTCCACTTTAAATTCTTGAAGTTCTTCTTGTACTTTGTCCCAGACTTGACTTTCTTCGTCCCAATCGAAACCCACACCGCGCGCTTTCTCTTGAATGCGTGTTGCTTTAATCATGGCAGGAAGCGAAACCGGAACCCCGCTCAATACCGAACGATTTCCTTCGGCAAGCTTAATTTTCTCCCAGTTTTCCAAAACATCTTTTACACCATCAACTTTAACATCGCCATAAATATGCGGATGACGACGAATGAGTTTATCGCACAATTGGTTCATCACCGAAGCAATATCAAAGGTGTTTGATTCCGAACCGATGCGTGCATAAAAAACGATATGGAGCAAAACATCGCCTAACTCTTTCGAGATTTCGTTCATATCGCCGTTTAAAATGGCATCCGACAGTTCGTAGGTTTCTTCGATGGTTAGATGCCGCAAACTTTCGAATGTTTGCTTCATATCCCAAGGGCATTTTTCTCTCAACTCGTCTAAGATGGTTATTAGTCGTGTAAAAGCTTGTTCTTTTTCTTCCGTAGTTGACATATTTTAAGCCCCGA
Source organism: Chitinophaga pinensis (assembly GCA_943330985.1). The sequence continues at coordinate 570 of CALQJV010000295.1, read as the reverse complement.
TTTTTATTTTACATTTGCAGTTAATGATGCATAAACTCCATTTGCAAAAGTACATGAAAGCAATCTTAACGGTTTGCATTCTTTTCATTTTTGTAATGCGGTCTGAAGCACAAATATCTGTTGCTCCTGCTGCTTTCGGATTTCGATTTCATTACGGTTTTGTTTATCAGCATAAAAAAGACATGGATCAGCTGGTAACTGGCCATATTCCGGCGTTCGAACTTTTTTACAGACGTAACTATACTGGCAAACGGGAATGGGAAAAATTTTACCGATTCCCTCATTCGGGCACCGTTATTCAATACATCAATTTCAATAATTCATTTTTGGGATCGGGCTTCTGTGTCATGCCATATATCAGCTTTCCCATCATCCCCAAGCGAAAATACAGCGAACTTCATTTCCGTTTGGCTTCTGGAATTGGGTACACGAGCAAGACATTCAATTTGGATGAAAATCGGAAGAACACCGTTATCAGCTCCCATTTCAATGCGACTTTTAATTTTCTTCTTCAATACCATTGGAAGATTTTCCCAGGAGCTGAACTGTTAACAGGAATTTCGTTTACCC
>CALQJV010000294.1 GCA_943330985.1 Chitinophaga pinensis | reverse complement strand
TGAATAACTTTACCACCAAATTTTACGGAACGAAATTCTGAATCACGAATGTGAATTAATAATGGGAAATCGTTTACCATTTGATCCGCTTTAATTAATTGATCTGCGAATTGAATTTTTCTTTTCCAACTAAAATCTAATAATGGCGTTTGGTCATTTGCATAACCTTCTTTCGGCTTTGTGAAATTTAAATAGATAAGCCATCCAGATATTAGTAATACAGATAAAACCGCTCCCGAATAAACGAGTTTTAATCGATTACTTAGTCTTAATTTATTACTTGTACGAACACGTAATTTTCTTTTCATGTACAGAATTATCGATGTGCGCTCGGTATAATTGATAACGCAATATTCGCATCAATTGAGGATACGAATACATTGTAATTGGGTTACAGATTTTTTATTCTGATGTGTTAATTGCAGAATTGTTAATTGGTGTTGAAATAATTTCACCTTGAACACGCACCACGTCGCTGTATGTAAATGTTTGGTCAGTTCCAACCGACATAATTCGGTAATACGATTGACCCGTTAAAGGAACTTCATCAACATACGAATAAAATAAGTTAACACAAAGAGGAGAGCCCACTCGGTCTTTAAAACCTAAAGCCTCAAATTCAATTCCATCTGTCGATCGTTCAACAATAAAAATCCCATCTTTTTCGTCGTTCGAAACTAACCAGCGCACATATGTTTTACCTCCATTAAAAACGGGAGAAAAAGAAACAAATAAATTGGAATTATCTGGGATTAATTCTGCGCTTCCAATAAGTCCTTTACCCATTTTATTTTGAGCATTTGCGGAAATTCCGAATAAGGAAATGATCAATAATAAAGTTAAATACTTCATAGAATGAATCGATGAGCTGATTGATTTGATTTTCATGTTATTGAATTGCTTTTTATTTTATTGTTACGTAAATGTATTTCAGCTGTTTCGCTCGAATGTTTCATAAAACCCGTCTGATTTACCTCTGTAAGAAAATAGCTGCTGATTCCGTTGAAAATTATTTATGTGTGAATGATATCAGGCATTTTAGTATGATTCACAGCAATAAATCCCATTAGTATTTAAGTAAGAATTGTTCCTTTAATTAATTTAATTGCATAAAAACAATTTCTTTATCATTTTCCCTTTAATAAAAAACCCTGAGCATTTGCATGCAACAGGGCTTTTTAAAGTTGAGGTTAGAAAAGTTTTAAATACGTTTTATCAATTTTACCATTTTGGATTCTTCTTCTTGCGCAACGCTGAAGAGATATACACCTGGTTTTAGTCCTTTGTCATCTTTGAAGATGAATTGTCTCTTGGAAGATTTCTCACAGCTTACTTCTTCCTGATGAATAACTTCGCCGCTCAAACTCATGAGCTTTACTTTAGCCAATCCATTATTTGGAACACTGTATTCAACCTGAAAATCTTTGTGAAATGGGTTGGGTTGCGCTGGTAATATTTGAATATTTGCTTCTCCTGCCGATTCCACATTTACAGGTGTAATCATCGAATATTCTTCACCTGCCGATCCCGTTAATTTTACCCGATAATAATTTGTACCAAGTGGCGGATTATTATCTCTAAACGAATAGCTCAATACTTCATTACTGTTTCCAGCTCCTGACTTTGTTCCAACAGGTTCGAAATTTGTTCCATCGCTTGAGCGTTCAACAGTGAACTTTTCGTTTTCAATTTCGAGGGCTGTTAGCCATTTCAATTCAACAGTACTTCCTTGAGCTTCGCCTTCGAAGGTTAATAAGCTCATCGATATTTGTTGTTCGATAACTTCCGTCGCACCTGCTTTTGCAAATAATTTCGGATTCATTTCGCTTGCATATTCTGCTTGAATCCATGCAGTGTTTCTTGCAACATTACTCAAATGGACTTCATCCAATAAACCTCCGAAGTAGAATATTTTTCGTGCCGGTTCTCTTCCAATCTGCAATGCCTCAGAACTTCCAGCTAAACTAATTTCTGTCTTTGTAGATTGATCAAGTTTTCCGTTAATGTAGGTTGCCATCGAATCTCCAGCATCCGAATAAACTGCTGCAATATGATACCATTGATTCTTTAAAAGTTCGGATCCAATTTTTCCACCGATGGATGCATGTTCTGCATTTTCATTATTTATCCAAAATTCGAGTCGATGGTCTTTATTAACGCCCAATCGATACCCACCATTAAAATCGCTGTATTTCGAAACAATGGTTTGCTCTTTTTTATCGTTCAAATAAACCCATGCAGAAACAGTTAAAGCTCCTGTTATTTCAACATCTTCAGCTGTATTTAAATTCGCAAACTGACTCGAGTTTTTCTCTGCTGCGATATATACTTCTTTATCGCCAGCTGGATTTACTTGTTGTGCAAATTGGTTTGAATGAGGAATCTTCGAACTTAAAGCTCCTTTCAAATGCCAAACACCACGATACGTTTTATTCCATGCGTTTTGAGAACTTTCGTCGGCTGCAAATTTATTGCTGAAATAAATATAGACCGGAGCAGTTTTGGTGCTATTTAATTCATCCATTTTTACCCAAGCAAGCAATTCACCTGTTTGAGGATTATACGATTCAATTTCATATTCCAATAATGAAACTCCATCTGACTTGGTAAATCGAATATCGAATCCTTGATCACTTATCACATTTCCTCCATTGGAAACCGATTTTAAGTCATTGTCCTGGATGTTAATCATCACCGGAAAATCCTTCAATGATGCATTGCTTACTAATTGACTTTGATCGAATTGAATTTCTTTACGGAACTTAAATTCTGCGAGTGTTTCAATACCGTTCACACGATTATTTGCAACCGAAACTTCGGCTGTTCCAAGCATATCGTATATGAGAGCAAGTGAGAAAACTCCAACTGCGAGTGCTCCAGTAACTGCTACAAAACGATAGCGGATACTCGTTTTAGTTTTTACCTTATGTGATAGTCTGGTAGAATGCTTTTTCATGAGATTGTTTTATGGATATTACTTCGATTCAAGGGGGAGTTCTGTTCCAACATTAGCCGATGATCCAACTTGTTGCGGTTGCATAGGCGTTTTTACTTTAACAACCGAACTGTATCGGTATGTGTT
>CALQJV010000293.1 GCA_943330985.1 Chitinophaga pinensis | reverse complement strand
TGTCGAAATTCCCGCACAAACAAAATAAAGCAAGGGAAAAGAAATGGAATAGATGAACATTAATGCCTTCAAAGGAAGTCCTATAAAACGTGCTGGAACGAGAAGTAATTGGGTAATTATTTGAGGATACCTTCCTGCTTCCACATTAAATCCAGTATCACGAACAATCTTAAAAAACATATACGATGTATCGGCAAAACACACACGCTCGATGGAGTAATATCCACAAAAAAATGAGTAAATGAGCAAGATTATAAAACCTGCTTTTTCAAATAAGGAAAGTTTCTTGTTCTTAATTAAATCCATTTAATAACTAACCTGTTTAAATTAATCAAATCTTCAACCCGTTATGCGGTTGAATTCGCAGATAAATAATTTAGAAATATTGTAAATCAAACTTAAATACTGAACATTAAAATAGTTCTCAAGGAATTATAATATTCACAACATTTTCGCAAATATAACCAAGTTTCGTCAATTACTAATCGAAGTATATAGATCTGATAATGTGACCAATGGGAATTATCATAGATATTCAAATCAGCCTGAAGCTAAAGATATTAAAATAATTGAATTAGCAATAGTTGCAAGTCAATGAAAATTGATTCTGAAAATAGGTTTTATTCATTTCTTAAATTAGCTATACTCAATATTCATAGACATTACCTAAGAGAACTAATTAAATCGATGCAATAGATTTCGTAATCTTTTATCAGAACGATTAAGCAATGATTTATCCGAAGGAATAAACAGTTAATGTTTTCACACCAAAGAAAAACAACCATACTGAACCAGTACAATTGAATCCTAGTCAACGTGAAACTAGAAAGTGAATCGAAACAACATTCTCTGAATTTTGTGATCAGTTCTCGATAAAGAAGAATTTTGCTAAATGTTACTTTGGATATTTCGTTCGAATAACAAGTATAATATAAGGTTTTATATGTTTGCTTTACATTTATATACTGAATCAGAAACCATTAAATCATATGAAACATTCATTTGCTTGTAACTAAGCACAAGGGGTAAATTAACTAATTTTAATTTTCTAAGTTTGGTGAAGCTAATAATTTCTTTAAAAGAAGCTAACCCATAATGTTCAAATTACGATATTTTATTTGCATTTTCGTATTGATTCTCTTTTCAAGTTGTTCGGTCTTTATTCCGTCGGGACATTACACTTTAAAAGAGAACATTACAATCATGCGTTGTAATACTGCACGCATCGCTCCCTACCTCAGCGGAAGAAACAAACAAATTATTAGACTATGCAATTTAGCAAGGGTAAACCCTGAATTACTTCTAAAATATTCTCACAAACGTTATAAAAGAGACACAACTAACTTGAGAAAACTAGATCATCTTAATTTTCATAAACCAAAGAATATTTATCTATTACGTCCTTCGTTTTTACTAACACTTAATGCTCAAATTCATGCTGTTGGATCGGGATTAACTGGATATGAAGGTCATCGTGGTGCGGTAACCAGACTTTTTCTAACCCTCAATTTAAATAGTGCCTTACCAGGAATTTATTCTGGAGAGAATTGCATCTATGGATCATTCATGCCTTTTGATGCATTTACAGGGTGGATGACAAGCCCTGGTCATCGTAAAAATATACTGCTCCCCAAATATTATCGAATTGGTATGGGAGGATTTTTTCATTTCTCTAAATACCGATATAATATGGTGCAAGTATTCACTGGTCCCAAAATTATAGATTTACTGATAAGACCCCAAACACTACTTAAGATGAACAAAAAAAGTAGATAGAAATCCTATTAATCTCAAACAAGATTGACAATTTAATGGTCAAATTTTATTTCCCATTTTACTATTTTAAATTATAGCTGTTTAATACATTTGCAATTACAAATTAAATTTAAACGATGTCGTTTCAAGCATATATAGATAACATCAAAGCCAAGACAGGAAAGACACCTGATGATTTTAAGAAATTAGCAGAGGAAAAAGGATTCATGATTGATGACAAACTTAATCCTAATATTAAGGCCACCGAAATCACCAATTGGCTCAAAGAACAATTTGATCTTGGACATGGTCATGCCATGGCAATATATGCATCATTCAAAGGGAAAACGGAGTGAAAAAACAACTTAATTATTAAGTTTAGCTTTAACTCGAAAATTTCACAAATTGCAAATTAAAATTTCCAATTTCATTGTATGTTTGAAGAGAAAATTTCGATGAAAACTGGAAACATAAAGCTGATTTATCAGAGAATAGATGGTCATTTTTGAGGAACAGATATACTCAGTTAATTCTTTTATTTGATTTCATTCATTGGAATTTATATACACCTGATTTATGGTTTTTGGTACTTCAATGATTCTGGAATTGATAATTAATATTTTGCCATTATTTACTTATGAATCTTCTTTGCATCAAAAAGATGGAAAAATAACGGCCGATTTTTCTTCTATTAAAAATCAATTTGACCAGGTAATCATTAAAATGGATGGGTTTGCAGAATTTGGCGACACTCTATCAACATTAGATACTGTAAATGCAATAGAAGGAAAGTTTGAATATCATTTTAAAGTGCCCGAAAAAAGGTTGGCAATTTTTACGCTTTTAAAAAACAAGGAAATAGTGAGTGAAATTGCAATGAAAGACAACAACACCTCTGAAAATTGCGGCTATTTTAGTGAAATTTTAATTGGAAACGAAGATGTCAAAATGAATAGTAGGGATTCAGATTGGCCAGGACTACCTTTTGTTGTTGCTTATTGTGATGGTTTAAAAGAGAATAAATGGTATTATATGTTTAGTCCTTATTATGGACCTCAATATGACCAAGTAAGTTTGAAATTTGTCAAAGAAAATCAATCTAGTTATGGGATTCTGCATTCCATATATGCTCAAAAAGAACGATTAACAAGACAAGAAATAGCTGAAATGTTAGATTTATTTTCGGATGAATTAAAACAATCAAACACATTTATGGTCATTAAAGAATATTTAAAGACTGAGTTGGAAATGGAAAACGTAAATAAATAATTATTGAAACTTCAAAATAACATTTGGGATTGAATTAAAATTTACTTTTCACTTAAATGC
>CALQJV010000292.1 GCA_943330985.1 Chitinophaga pinensis | reverse complement strand
TCCATTCACGGCAACTTTTATAAATGTGCCAGGACAAGACCCCATTTGGTTAACAAGCGTTAATACAAGTAATTTAATTCCAGGTACAATTTATTATATGCGTTACAGAGTCAACGACGGACAGCATACAAACAACACTGAATTCCCTGAAAACACAAGTAATGAGTTTTATAAATCGTATTGGAGTTTCATCATTCAACCTTAAAAAGTATGCGTTATTTTTTATTTTTATTGGGTAGTTTGATTTGGTTTTCATCGTGTAAAAAAGATTCAGAAACGATGAGTGTTATTCCTGAGATTTCCTTTTTGAGTATTGGCCCAAGCAGTATTTATCAAAATAAAGACTCCGTTATCATTCGTATTTCATACCGCGATGGCGATGGCGATTTAGGAGAAAATAATAGCGATGTTAAAAATGCAGAAATCACGAATTTCAGAAATAACATTTCATACAATTTCCGTATTCGACAATTGGCGCCAACTAATGCCAATGTTGCCATTCAAGGCGAATTGGAATTTATAGTTCCAGGTGTTGCTATGGAAAATCCAAATTTGTCATCCGAAAGCACCAATTTTACTATTTCAATTACTGACAGAGCTGGAAATAAAAGTAATCAAATTAGCACCGATAATATTACTGTGTTTCCTTAAAGCAATAGCTTTTAAGTTAATTCGTTAAAAGCTTAGTCTACATAAAATTAAATTACCATGAAAACTTTTCGTTGTTTCGCCTTTGTAATCTCAGCACTTGTGTTGTTAAATTCTTGCACTGGAATTAAGAATATTCAAGCACCAACCGTGGATGGAATCAAGGATTTTAAAATGGGTTCGCCTAAAGACGGGAAATTGCCTTTCAGTTTTACTACACCTTTGAAAAATCCAGATCGTTTAAAGTTTCACATCAAAAGTGCAGACCTGGAATTTGTTGTTGCGGGCGTTCGCATTGCAGAAATTAAAACCACGAAGAAAATGAAAATCCGTCGGGAGCTGACACCCGAATTAAAATGGGAAGCAACCGCTGAGTTGGCTTTGTTATTAAAAAATCCTGCTGCTTTATTAGGAAGTTTTATTAAACAAAAACCCATTTTAGATGTGAGCGGAACCATTACCGTGGGTAAATTATTTTGGAAAAAAACTTTGCCCATTCAAATGAAATTACCTGTAGAAATTCCGTTTAAGTAAATCCTTATTGTATTAATTATAGGAATATCTGAGAGATGAAAAATAAGGTTAAACACAATTTTTCTGCTTGATGGTTTTTTGCAATTGAATAACTACTTTTGCCATCCCCAAGATTAAAATAAATTGCAAAAAATGGATTTCCAACAGAACGAAAATCAAAAAATGATTGCCGAAATGATTCGTGATTTCGGTGATAAGCATATTCGCCCCAACATGATGGAATGGGATGAATCACAGGAATTCCCTCGTGACATTTTCCGCAAACTCGGAGAACTGGGTTTGATGGGCGTTCTTGTCCCTGAAGAATATGGCGGAGCTGGTTTTACCTATACAGAATATGTAACGGCTATCATCGAATTAAGCAAAATCGATCCATCCATTGGACTTTCCATGGCGGCGCATAATTCGTTGTGTACTGGTCATACCATGATGTTTGCTAATGAAACTCAGAAGCAAAAATACCTACCCAAATTAGCAAGTGGCGAATGGATTGGCGCTTGGGGTCTTACAGAACCTAATACAGGTTCGGATGCGATGCGTATGAAATGCGTTGCACAACAAGATGGTGATTATTGGGTGATTAACGGCACGAAATGCTGGATTACACATGGTATCAGTGCTGAATTGGCTGTTGTAATTGTGCGCACCGGCGAACTTCTCGATTCACACGGCATGACGGCTTTCCTTATAGAACGTGGAACTCCGGGCTTCATGGCTGGAAAGAAAGAGAATAAATTGGGGATGCGTTGTTCCGAAACAGCCGAAATGATTTTCGATAATTGCCGCGTTCACAAAGATCAGATCTTAGGTAAAGTAGGTGATGGATTTATTCAAGCCATGAAGATTTTGGATGGTGGTAGAATTTCTATTGCGGCTTTATCATTAGGAATTGGCAAAGGTGCTATTGAAGCTGCTATTCGCTATTCTAAAGAACGCGAGCAGTTTGGTCAACCCATTAGCAATTTCCAAGGTATCAGCTTTAAATTGGCCGAAATGAGCACGCGTTACGAAGCGTCTGAGCTCCTTACGTTTTATGCTGCCGATTTGAAAAACCGCGGTCAACGAATTACAACGGAATCAGCAATGGCAAAGCTTCACGCTTCCGAAATGTGTGTGTATGCATCCAATGAAGCAGTTCAGATTCATGGAGGTTACGGATACACCAAAGATTTCCCAGTGGAGAAGTATTACCGCGATTCGAAATTATGTACCATTGGAGAAGGAACTTCCGAAATTCAAAAGGTGGTAATTGCCAAAAATATCCTTCAGTAAAAACTTCCTTTTTTCATATCAAAAGCCGCTCGTGTAATTCACATGTGCGGCTTTTTGCTTTTCATCAATCCCAAAAATAATTTTAGAAAAATCAATTTTCTTGTAACCTTGATGGGTTACAAAAAAATGCATTTCATTTTCTCAGTCATCATCCAATCAAAATAAAAAAATGCTGATTTTTAAATGCTGTTTTTCAACGACTTATGATTCAACAGTAGAAATAAATTACAGAATCATTCCACAAAATTGAAATCTCTTACATCTGACCCGCATCCTTTTTAATTGGACGAATCGCTCTTAATGAGCAACATAGGTTTGCTATGCACTTAAAAGTATAGCAACATGAAAACAAAATTACCTAAAGTCTTAATGGGAATTGCCGGTGGCTTGGCCCTACAAACTCAGGTTTATGGTCAGAACGAATTAGCCATGACCGAACCTCAACTATTCGAACATACACAAGCTGGCGATGATCTGCTTGCCGAACTTTCGGAAAGTGAACGGGAATCGAATTCGAGCAATGCGGCTAAATCTCTCGACTTAAAGATCAATGCATCTAAAATATACATTGATCTTAAAAATGAACGGGAAGTTGATTTCACTGCATTAACAGGATGGGCCACCAACTTTGT
>CALQJV010000291.1 GCA_943330985.1 Chitinophaga pinensis | reverse complement strand
GTCCTCGTCTTTATCGGCCGATTCGGAATCTGGTAATAAGATACCTGCTCGGTTTGGCGCACTCATGTTGAGGTTTATTTGATCTGTATCTAAATTACTCAACATCTCAGTTATGAATTTAGAGTTGAAAGCAATTTCCATATCCTCTCCTTCGTAACTACAAGTAAGGCGCTCACTTGCTGAATTGGAGTAATCTAAATCTTCGGCGGTAAGTTGAAGTTCGCTTCCTTGAATATTCAGCTTTACTTGATTGGTACTGCGACTTGAGAAAATAGCCACACGACGAATGGAATTCATCAAATCTTGGCGCGACATAGTTAAACGGAAAGGATTTTCTTTCGGAATAACAGCTTCGTAATTAGGGTAACGACCATCAATTAAGCGACAAACCAAATTGATATGATCGAAAGAGAAAGAGGCATTTTTATCGCTAATCTTGATAGCCACTTCACCGTTCACATATCCCAACAAACTCTTCAACAAATTGAGTGGTTTTTTGGGAAGGATAAAAGAAGATTCAGTTTCTGAACGAACATCCAAACGGCGGTAACGAACCAAACGATGTGAATCGGTAGCCACCATGGTCATGTGCTCTGGCCCAATTTGCATAAAAACACCCGACATAACAGGACGTAAATCGTCGTTGCCCGTTGCGAAAATCGTTTTGTTAATTCCGCTGAATAATATGGATGCATCTAAGTTAATCCCTGCTCCTTCTTCAATTTCAGGAATGCGCGGAAACTCTTCCGGATCGTGACCATTGAGTTTGTATTTCCCGTATCCGGAAGCGATTTCAATTCCGAAATTCTCGCTATTAATAAGAAACGTAAGTGGCTGCTCTGGGAAGCTCTTTAATGTTTCGAGAAGCATTTTAGCAGGAATAGCAACACGTCCAGGTTCTGCGGCATCGGCCTTGAATGTTGTGCTGATAGTATTGTCTAAGTCCGAAGCAAAAATTTTCAACTCTCCTTCCGAAATTTCAAATAGAAAATCTTCCAAAATGGGCAAACTGCTATTGGTGCTTAATACACCTGAAATTGCTTGAAGTTGTTTAAGTAGGATGCTACTAGAAATAATAAATTTCATTGCTTTGTTAATTTAAGGGAGGTAAAGATAGAAGATTGATGGATAAATCTTCAAGCATTTATGAATAATAAACGAAAGAAATTTCGGTGCATTTATCTTCGTAAAAACCAAACAGCTGGTTTTATTACTTTGTCGAATTGAAAATATTGAACCAATACAAATGTTTTTTCTTTTCCAACAAGGGCATATAATCGATCTGTATCGAAGGCCTGCATTTCTTGGTCGGGAACATAGGATGTTAAATTTGCCGGACGGCGATATCCTTTTACCTGATTGGATTCTCCATTCTTATCAATTACAGTTATCTCAATGAATGGGGTAGAGGCTAGAACCGAATCCTTGATAGTTTTCGAAAATGTTTCAACTACTTCAAACTCGTATCCGATATTTCGGAAGCTGTTTAAATATTCGAATGCCTTTAAAGAATCGAGATTGGGATCTTGAACGAGGCTTCCCCGATGAAAAAGGGAGGTTTTTTTACCATCGTATTTCACCGTAAAACTTTGTTGAGGATCGGCTGGGTAGTTCACTTCAACCGAACGCATATCGCGGTAATCGTAACGAAAAATTACAGGGTCGCGCCACAAACGGCCATCCGAAATGAAACGCGATTGAAGAAACCCGCGGTGTCCAGGAATGTGAACCTCGTAAGGCGAATCTGAACCATCAATAAGCATGTAAGTCGCCAATTTATCGGGCGTTTCGGCAGCCATGTAAAAAACCTTGCTCAACTTCCCGTTCTGATAAATCTCCACCTTTTTTTGCACCGGACCCGAAAGGTCTTTCAACACTTTCTGTTCCATCGATTTTGCAACGGGTGTGCGAACAACCATCTTGTTCAATGTTTCAAGCAGCATTTTTATTCCATCCTGGCGAACGGGATATTTTCCATCTACAATCCACAACGAAGGTCCTTTTCGTTCTAAAAGTGTTTTGTGATTTTGCTTGTCGGCAATGAAGATTTTATCGACCGAAGCCGTGTCTTCCACCGTGAAATTCTTTAAATCTCCACCGCGTGTATTGCGTCCGTTATTGATGAGCAGATACGTTACAACAATCCCCAATACAACAATTCCAATAATTAATAAACGATTCGATTTCATAGATCTACAAACTTATCCTTTTCCAAATTTGCGTTTCCGTAGATACGATAATAGAATACCGACAAGAATTATTATGACAATGGGAATAACTACATTCTTTACTTGAATGGAAGTGCGCGACGATTTGATAAGTGTTTCATCGAGCATGCGCAATTTCACTTCACGAGCTCGCACCGAAATTAACCCAGAATCATCGCAGAGGTAATTCACACAATTCAGTAAGAAGTCTTTGTTGCCAAAAAGTTCTCCCGTATAGCGGTCGTAACCCAATGGAGCCATGCGACCCGTTGCTTTCGAATAGCTATTTTTAATGATATCGCCATCGCCCACCACAATCATAGCGCTTGGTTTAGCACATGCCTCGAGGAATCCAATTTGATCGGAATTGAGAATTTTTGGGGAAATGCGATTTCGGAAGTTCGAGGTGAAATTTCCTTCAAGCAAAACTGCGAAAGGCAATCCCGATTTGTCATACATACGAGGATCGGGCGTTTCGCGCAGAATGTTCAAGGAAATACGTGCCGGTGTTGCCAACAATCTCGAACGTTTCGAACTACCTAAGAGCACCGTTTTCTTGATTTCGGGAGCACCAACTGTATCTACTGTACTGGCAAATTCGAAACGAATGGCATTCAGGTTATTTACAACCGGATGTTTGGTGCTTGGTAAACTTAGCGGAAAATACGGCCAACGTTTGGGAATAAATCGTGGCTGGTTACCCACCATTCCTGCAACAACCGGAATAACAGACGCACGTAAATCGGCCACCAAATCGGGATTTATCCGAACGCCATAGCGAAACAACTGATCTTCGAGGTTGAGGTTTATCGGGTAAACAAACTTATTGCTGTAAACGCTCAAGCTATCCATCGATGCATCCACCTGATTGAGCAGCCAAAG
>CALQJV010000290.1 GCA_943330985.1 Chitinophaga pinensis | reverse complement strand
TGTTTCGATGTTAACGCTTGATTGGCTAGATAAAAATGGTGGTGTTGAATGGGCTGAAAATCGGAATCGTGCGAAAGCAAATTTGTTTTATTCGGAGTTAGATCGTAATTCACAATTTGTTGGAACTGTCGATATAGAAGACCGCTCATGGATGAATGCAAATTTCGTTTTAACATCACCAGAAAAAGAAGCTGCATTTAAGTCATTATTGAAACAAGCCAATATTAGTGGCTTAGATGGACACCGTTCGGTTGGTGGATTTAGAGCTTCGATGTACAATGCAATGGACCTAGAAACTGTGCAAGTTTTAGTAGATGTAATGAAATCGTTTGAACAACATAATGGGTAAATCGATGAACTCAAAACGAATTTTAGCCAACGATGGCATTGATAAATTAGGTAAAGCGCTTCTCGAAGAGGCTGGTTTTTTTGTCGAAACAAATAAAGTAGCGCAAGAGCAATTAGCGGAAACTCTAAACTCAGAGAATTTTGATGTGCTTTTAGTTCGAAGTGCAACGCTTGTTCGTAAAGACATCATTGACAACTGCCCAAATCTCAAACTCATAGGTCGTGCAGGAGTTGGAATGGATAACATTGATGTTGCTTATGCCCGTGAAAAGGGAATGCAGGTTGTCAATACTCCAGCCTCATCTTCTCAATCGGTTGCTGAGTTGGTATTTGCCCATTTGTTTTCGGGTGTTCGTTTTTTGCAAGATTCCAACTATTTGATGCGTATTCAAGGTGAAACGGAGTTTGCGAATTTGAAGAAAAAGTATGGAGCTGGAACCGAATTAAATGGTAAAACCATTGGGGTAATTGGTTTTGGTAGAATAGGGCAGGCGGTTGCTCGTATGGCGCTTGGACTAGGAATGCATGTAGTTGCTTTCGATCCTTTCATTCCTGAGGTTACAATTCAACTCCACATTGCTCAAACCGGTCAAAATATTCCAGTTGTTATTCAAACTTGTTCGATGGATGAAGTCCTGCAAAAAAGCGACTTTCTAAGTATACATGTTCCTGGAAAGATAAACGGGAAAGCTGTCATTGGAAAGGAAGAATTGTTGAAAATGAAAAAGGGGGTTGGTTTAGTAAACGCCGCTCGTGGTGGAGTGATAGACGAAGATGCACTGCTTGAGTTTTTGAATAGTGGACACGTTGCATTTGCTGGTTTGGATGTTTTCGAAAATGAGCCCAATCCGCGTGCTGACCTGTTAAAACATATGGGTATTTCGGTAACTCCGCATATTGGTGCTGCAACACAAGAAGCGCAAGAACGCATTGGTCGGGAAATGGCAGAGAATATCATTCAATTCTTCTCGAACTCGATCTGATGGCTAAGCTTTTCCCTTTTAAAGGAATTCTCCCTTCGCCCGATTTCACTGAACGTGTTATTTCAAAGCCTTATGATAAATATTCAAAAGCAGAAGTAGAGGAAATCGTTAAGCATAATCCAGCTTCATTTTTAAATATTATCAAGCCCGAATTAGCCAACGGTCAAAGTACGAAGCCCGACAATCCTGAAGCGCAGCGAAAAAGCCGTCAGAAGTTTGAGCAATTTTTGGAGAATCATATTTTAAGACAGGCGAGTAACAAGCACTATTACATATACAGACAAGTTAAATCGGACTTCACTTATACAGGTATTATTGCAACCGTTTCGAGTGAGGATTATCATAATGGTGTTATAAAAATTCACGAACAAACGCTTGCTCCTAAAGAAGAAAAACTCAAGGATTATTTGCGTGTTGTAGGAATAAACGCAGAGCCTGTAATGTTTACTTATCCTCATCGAGCCGAAATAGATGAGCTTGTGAATATGTTAACGCGCGAACCGGCTTACGCATCTTTTTATTTCGATTCGAAGGAGCATGTTCTATGGGAAATTTCAAATCCAGGGCACATCGAGTTAATAAGAATTTCTTTCGAGAAAATTGAACGCGTATATGTCGCTGATGGTCATCATCGTTCGGCATCATCTGTTTTACTTGCTCAAGAATTGGCCAAAGAAACCAACGATTATTCGGGTGATGCAGATTGGAGCCGTTTTATGGGGATATTTTTCCCGGATCATAATCTACAGTTATTCGAGTTCAATCGGCTTGTGAAAGATATTGGTCGCTTATCTCTTGCAGAAATTCTTGGAATGTTGTCGGCCGATTTTGAAATTACGCTGATTAATCAAACCAACTATACCCCAAAAATGATTCATGAGATTTCCATGTACATTGCAGGTAATTGGTATAGTTTGAAATTAAAACATGACTTGCAAAATGTCAGCTTAGAAGATAAGTTGGATGCAAACATTCTCAGTCAGCATATTCTTGCTCCCTTGTTCAATATTCAAGATTTGAGAAACGATGAACGGATTGGTTTTTTAAGTGGTCTGCAAGGTTCGGATGAACTAAAACGATTGGTAGATAGTGGAAAATTTGCTGCTGCTTTTGGATTATTTCCTGTGAGCATGGAGCAGTTTTTTTCTTGTTCAGATCAAGGAAAAATAATGCCTCCAAAAACTACTTGGTTTGAACCTAAATTATTGAATGGACTTGTAATTTACGATATTGGACAGCGTTGAAATGGGAAGAATATCAGAAAATTTAAGTGAAATCAATCAGCACATTCCTCAAGGAGTTCAACTTGTTGCAGTTTCTAAAACCAAACCAATTTCCGACATTGAGGAAGCTTATAATGCTGGGCAACATGTTTTTGGCGAAAATAAAGTTCAAGAACTGGAAGACAAATTTCGTGCTCTTCCAAAAGATATCGAATGGCATCTCATTGGCCATTTGCAATCAAACAAAGTAAAATACATTGCTCCATTTGTTTCAATGATTCATGCTGTCGATAGTGAACAATTGATGAAGGATATTGATAAAGAAGGAGCTAAAAACAATCGGGTAATTGATTGCTTAATTCAGATTCATATTGCGCAAGAAGATACCAAGTTTGGATTTTCAGAGGAGGAAGCGATGGCTTTCTTTCAATCGAATAATTGGATGCAATACAATCATGTGCGCATTTGCGGATTAATGGGAATGGCAACATTTACTGACGATACGCATCAAATACGTTCGGAATTTAAATCGTTAAAAC
>CALQJV010000289.1 GCA_943330985.1 Chitinophaga pinensis | reverse complement strand
CTTTGCCATGTGTTCGGCAACGGACAGTTACGACATTGCATTAGCAGCCGATGGTGTTGACATTTGTGCTGAAATGTTTGATGGCGATGGAGCAGATCCAGCCATGCAGGGTAAAATAAATTACGATAATTGCTTTGCATTTACTGATTTCATCTTGAGTCAGAATCCGATGGAATATGAATTCTCGAGTATTGATGCAACCCAATCTAGACGCATTCCAGAGAAAGAAGATTATTTTGCCTTGTTTGAATTTTCTGCCAAATGGGATCCAGTTCCCACGATGCTTTGCCAGAATCACGAACGCATTATAAAAGGTTTTATGGGCCAAACAACTGCATTTCTGAGACAACAAGTAAAAAGTAGTGTTTTGGTGATGGGCGAAAACAAGGCTTCGAAGGAAGTACGTTACATCCATGGTGAATATGGAAAAGGTACTTGGACATTTTACGGAGGACATGATCCAGAAGATTATGAGCATAAAGTAGGCGACCCACCAACCGATTTGGCATTGCACCCCAATTCACCAGGGTATCGATTAATCTTGAATAATATATTATTCCCCGCTGCTAAAAAGAAAAAGCAAAAAACGTGATTGTAAAAACTCCACAATTTCTCAAGTGTTTTTTCATGATTGCTGGATTGTTTTTAACCTGTAAAGCAACCTATGCGCAAAGAGATTCATTGATTTATTCGATGGATAAACACCGAATTCAAAACCAACAAAACGGTATGTTGGTATTGGGAACTTGGTCTTTGGGAAATATTGTTTCTGGTGTGATTTTAAAATCAAAAACGGAAGGTTCGGAATCGTATTTTCATCAGATGAATGCCCTCTGGAATTCAGTCAATTTGGGCATTGCAGCCATGGGATATTTAAAATCCAGCAAGGAGCAGCCTACATCAGATCCGATGGCTGCAATCGAAAAGCACCTTCAATTAGAAAAATCACTTTTGTTTAATACAGGGTTAGATTTGGCTTATATCACAGCGGGAGCTTGGATGATAGAACGTTCGAAAAATCAAAATGAACTTCAGAATATGGCGCAATTGAGAGGTTATGGGAAAAGTTTAATCGTGCAAGGCTCCTTTTTATTTCTGTTTGATGCCAGTTTTTACGCAATCGCTTCTCGTAATTCCAAAGACCTGCAACGTGCTGTATCATTATTTTATATTACGCCATCGGGCATTGGAATTCAAAAAACATTTTAATTTTTTATTATTCAATCTGGATTGATATTAATTCTTTAATCTATGAAATTTCACTTTCTAAATAAGGTTGATTAGCTTGCAGCGATTCTAAACTATGGAAAACACGTTTACTAACTTCGATCGTTTATTCCGATTCTCTCCGACCTCATTATTTTATACTTTATTGGCGTGTTCGTTTTTTATTCCGAACATGAACATTCCATTGTTCCCGCACATTGAAAATCAAATTGGAGAAGCCAGTTTACAAGGTATTGATATTACCTCTAGAGTTTCGGGGATCTATTTTTATTTATTGATTTTCGTTA
Source organism: Chitinophaga pinensis (assembly GCA_943330985.1). Next base: position 1,579 of record CALQJV010000289.1, on the reverse strand, counting down.
TCTGTTGGATTACGGCCAATTTCATTTTTTCATTTCCTGTATTTAAACCCAACGACATTCAATATGGATTTAACTCAACCATTTCGAGAGCGGGTTGTGTTCAAGTTATTGCGGGATATTTCATTCCTTCTTTAATACCCATTGCAGGATTATTTGCTGCCGTCCATGTTGGAATATTTATTTGTGGGAAACTACCCAACAAATTGGCTCATACTTTATCTGCTCCATTAGCAGCTGCAATCACTTTAATGATTTGGTTAAATATCATTTGGGTGAATGGATTTGTTATACCTCCTTTGGCACATTTTGTTTTTTGGACAATCTGCTTCACATTCTTCCTAGCTTGGATTGAGCTTCGATTATCACTTCATTTAGATAGCGTCCTAAACTGGACATTCATTCTTGCTTTCAGTGTATTAAGTCCGTTTATTGTTACCGAAATCCATTATTTCATTCACGTTTATTCGGGAATTTATATTACCCCAATTATCCTTTACATTCAGTTTTTAACCATTTTATTTCTGATTGCCCTGGTTATTCACAAGAAAAATAAAATACGTCGATATCGCCCACTTGTCTTCAAACATATTTGGTTAATCATTGCTTGTGGACTCTGCCTTCAATCGTTTTATCATCCCTACGGAACAGCATCTTCCGAATTATTTGAATTGGCAAATCGAGCAATTCCACTCATGGAAGCTCATTTTTTTAATGTATTTCCACTCATTCATAAAGCATCATCTCATTTTGTTTCCGATTATGGGTACGGGATTTTGTATGAATTTTTATATGGATATCAAGGTTTAGACTTTCTTGTATTTGACATTTTCGAACCTATTCTTTGGGTAATTATTTCGTTTCAATTGGTTTATTCAATTACCCGAAAAACATTATTTGCATTTTATTTCGCTGCATTATTTCCTTTTGCAGATGCTGCTTTGTCGCCTTATTATTCGCTTGCATTAATTCCTTTATTGGTTTTAATATCAGAATGGAAATCACCTAATAAACGCAATGCATGGTATTTTGGAATTAGTTCGGTGTTGTTAATGCCCTGGCGTGCTGATCTTGCTTTTGCACTTATCTTTTGTTTGATTGTTGTTTTGGGATTGAGCATCTGGTTAAAGAAAATCAACTGGCGATTTCTTCTACCTACGCTTTATTCATCCATCCTATTAGGTGCATCGTTGTGGATATTTTGCATCATTAATCAAGTCGACTGGCAACACAATTTAAATTCCACGCTCGATTATCTTTCCTCCTCTCAGTCATACGGTTTGAGTAATTTGGGAGATATTTCAAGTGTTGATTTTATTTGGCAGCATTTACTTTTACCCCTATTAATAATAGCCTGCATATTACTCGCTATCAAAGAACTTTTATCTAAAAACAATCAAAGTCGCAATCAAATTTCTTGGCTGATTGTGTTATTCTTAAGCATCTTTTATTTGATAAATCTACCAAGAGGAATTGTGCGTCATGGTTTTGCAGAAGGATTTGATAATTTTTTATCCTCGTTTGCATTTTTCATTATCCCGCTGACGATAGCATTAAAATTACCTTTTAGAGAATCAGGTCG
>CALQJV010000288.1 GCA_943330985.1 Chitinophaga pinensis | reverse complement strand
TTAGTTACTTTAAGTTTTAACACAACATCCACAGAATTCTGTGCATTAAATCCCTATAATATTTTAGTGTTTCTAAATGGTTCTCCATGCAGCTATAAATTCATTGGTTGTGCAAATGACCCCGCCAATGCAGGTTTAGATAAAAGCATTTGTGCAGATTCTACATATTTAAATGCCAATTCGATTTTTGCAGGAACGGCTTCTTGGTCGGTTATTAGTGGTTCCGGAACATTTGCAAATCCAAACCAACCCGCTACAGAAGTTTCCGGTTTGTCGGGCGGAGCGAACGTTTTTCGTTGGACTTTCCCAGCAAATGCAAATTCCCCAGAAACCTACGACGAAGTAACAATATTTCGCAGTTTACCTCCAACTGTTGCAAATGCTGGATCCGATTTTAGTGCTTGCGGTACTTTTACAAATTTACCTGCTGAAATACTTTCCGTTGGAACAGGTGCTTGGTCTTTAATACAAGGAAATGGTATCATTCAAGATATCGCAGATCCAAATTCAGGATTCAATTTTACCTTTTCAGGTGAATATGAACTGGAATGGAGAACTAGCAATGGCAATTGCCCTGAAAGTGTCGATACTATAAAGATTGAAAAAATTGAATCGGCTAATGCAGGTGCCGATATGTTTGTATGTGAAAGTCAAACAACATTAACAGCTATTCCATCTCTCACTTTTCCTGGTTATTGGAACGTCGTTTCTGGAACAGGTGCTTTTACGGATTCAACATCCGCGTCATCGAATGTTAGTGGATTGTCGCCGGGAGAAAATATCTTCTCATGGACTTTATCTGGAACGACCTGTCCCGACTCAACAGATTTGGTTTCGGTTACTATCACGTGTAACATTTCGCCTGTTGTGTTTAATGATTCCATATCAACAAATGAAGACGAAAGTATTACAGCAAACATTTTATCCAATGGCGATTTCGATCCAGATGGCACTCCATTACTTTCCAATGTTATTCCTCTTCAAGATCCATCGCATGGAACAATCACTATCAATTCGGATGGTTCCTATACTTACACTCCCGCTTTAAATTATTACGGGTTAGATACTGTTATTATTGAAATCTGCGATCAAGGCATTCCATTGCCAGGAATTTGTCAAGCCGATACATTAATAATAAATATTCTTCCTATTAACGATGCCCCGAGTGTACAAAATGAGAATCTGAATGTGTTAACAGGGGTTACATTGAACGGCAATGTACTTTTGAACGATACTGATATTGAAAATACGCTTTTAACAACCAATACAACCGTTGTTGACGATGCTAACAATGGAACTTTTACAATTAATTCAGACGGAACATTTTCATACACTTCGATTACAGGATTCAATGGGATAGATACCATTGTTGTTTCTGTGTGTGATTCTGGATTTCCATTACCTCAACTATGCGTGAATGATACCATTTTCATTTTAGTTACTTTAGAACCCTTTACCGTTTCGGCAGGAAATGATACTTCGTTGTGTGTGAACTCATTTACACTAATAGGCTCAACGCCGCCAACAAATGCAACTGTTATCTGGGAACAAATTCAAGGAACAGGAACTATTTCATCCCCATTAACCTCATCAACACTGGTTAGCAATTTATCGTTAGGAGTTAATGAATTCAAATACAGTGTTACGCTAGGAACTATTACCCAATCTGACAACATTATCATTACCGTAATTGAACAACCATCGCTTGCAGAAGCTGGTGAAGACCAAACTGTGTGTGGAGACAGTACTTTACTAGAAGCTATAAATCCAACAATTGGAAGCGGGATTTGGAGTTCAGTTAATTCTTCTTTGATTTTTGCGGATCCTGCGAATTATCAAACTTCTGTAAGCAATTTAAGTTTCGGAGTTGACACGCTTATATGGACTACATCCAATGGCATTTGTACTTCTATAGATTCTGTTGTTATTACTTCCATTGTTCAGCCACAAGCTTTTGCTGGATTAGACACTGTTATTTGTGCTTTTCAACAACCATTAACAATTCCAATTTCAATAACAGGATCTAACAATTGGACTTGGACTACATTATCAGGGAATGCTGATATTAATGACGCGTTGACCCTATTTCCTTCTTTCAATAATATGGCCTTAGGTCAGATTAATAGTTTCGAATTGATTGCAACAAATGGACAATGTTCTGCAATTGATACGCTTAATATTTTTGTTTACAACAACGAATCTGAATACTGTTTAACATCTCCAATTTTTATTCCTGAGGGATTTTCTCCGAATGGAGATGGAAGCTACGACGTATTTGCAATTCTTAATTTGAATGGCTTAAATGCAAACGTTCAAATTTTTAATCGTTGGGGAAATCTTGTTTATGCAAGTGAAAACTACCAAAACGATTGGAATGGAACCGCCAATCAAGGATTGGTTATATATGGCGAAGAGCTACCCGCAGGAACTTATTATTACATCATTCAAATTGAAGGAGAATCCGAACCACGTAAAGACTACTTGACATTATGGAGATAACATTATTCGAAAAAACAGCTGCGTTTCTATTATTCATACTTCTAACTACATCTGTTGTTGCGCAGCAAGATCCGATGTATAGCATGTATATGTTTAATCCCGTTTCCATAAATCCTGCTTACACAGGATCGACGGACCAAATGCAAATTGTAGGAGTGTTCCGAAAACAATGGTTAAGCATACCGGGAACACCACAAACATCCACCTTAACGTTTCATTCTCCATTAAAAAATGAGAAAATGGGATTAGGTTTTAGTTTTATTAATGACCGTCTTGGTGAAATGCAAACTACTGGATTCCAAGGAACCTATGCGTATAAGTTGAAATTGAAAGAGACAACACTTTCATTTGGATTGCAAGTAGGTTTAAGGAATTTCACTATTAATTTAGCCAATGTTCAATTGGCTCCTGTAAACCAATACGATGTGGCTTTTGCGAACAATAGTTCTGCTTGGAGTATTAATTATGGTGCTGGGATTTTTTGGTACGGTAAAAAATGGTTTGCGGCATTTAGTATTCCCCATTTGAGAAACAATATTCTCCACGACCAGCAACTATTTAATCCAAACGATTTTTCTCGATTGAGAACACATTACAATT
>CALQJV010000287.1 GCA_943330985.1 Chitinophaga pinensis | reverse complement strand
TTAATTCCCTCTGGATGATTTAAGAATAGAAGATAAACTGATCGCTCAAGAGGAGTTAGATCGATTTTCAACATGCCTAATTCAGGAATAAAAAGATGCTTTAAATGTCCTTTTACATATAAAGAAGCCGATTGTTTTAGCATCCCGTAACGCTCTTTAAACAAAAGCTGTTTACGAATGGCTTCCATAATATCGAGCGTATATCGAATGTATTGGAAAGGAACCTCTGATTTTTGAATATGCTTTTGGCAATCGCTACATATATCGGCAGTTCGCATTTTTAATGTGATTTCTTCTTTACGTTCACAGAAATCCATCATGCATCCCCTACTCGTTTTATGGAATGATGAGAATAATTGCTTGGGCGTTTGAAACATCCCATTTTTAAGCAACAATGAAGCAATTTGGTAACTTATTGGGTATCGAATATCGCCGTCGATGTAATAATCCCACATTTGAGTATGCACAAAGAAATTGGATGCGCCACTTTCATCATATCCTGTAAACCAATTGCGATGATTTCCAATATCTGTCAAAAGAATTACAATGTCCTCCTTTTTTAAGTCGTATTTTTTTCGGTATTTTTTACAAGGTGCCAATAAATCAGCCCAGGAATATTGTTCAAGTCTTTGTATGCGAGAATAATTAACGGATACCATTTCTGATTCCATATTCATTTTCATTTTTTCTTGAATATGAAAACGGTCATCACCCAATTCTACAATTTCCACATCATCAAGCACATCAATTTCTTCCGGAACATCCTGAATGAAAAAAGTATAAGGTCCTGATGTTTGTTTAAGAAATTCGTAAACGCCGGTATAGGTAATGTCGTCAACATTGCCTGTTCTGATAAGATGAATATTCACAGAATTGTATTATTATTTGAATTTAGAGTCTGATTTATCAAGCAATAAATCTAAATAATTCCGACTGATTTTAATTGGAAAATTTCACCGAATTACTATTGTTTTGATCGCTAAATACTTAAATCAATTTTGATTATTCAGTTCTGATTTGATTTGCTTATCGAACCAAAATGTACCAAATGGAACGAAGGAAACGAACATTGCAATTACCGCTTTTGAGAAAGGCCATTTGCGACTAACCCATGCATGAAGAAGTGTTATTCCATAAGCAATAAATAGAACACCATGCAACCAACCCGCATATTTTACGGGAGAAGGAAAATGAGCAATATATTTTAAAGGCATTGCAATGAAAAGCAAGAATAGATAGGACCATCCTTCTATTAAAGCCACAATTCGAAATCGATATAGAGGTGTATTATAATTCATCCTACAAACATCTTGATTTTTATGACAATAAACTACATTTGAACTAATAGAATTGGATATTTATGAAAACGAAATTTCTCTTATTTACTCTACTCATTTCCTCATCCATTTTGGCTCAAGTTAAAATATTTAAAGGCAGAAGTAACTACAGTTCAGATGTGATATGCAATCTCGATAAGCATAAAATATTCAAGAAAAACTCGAATTACAGCAGTGATGTTATTTGTAATGTATCGGGCAATAAGATTTTTAAAGGCTTGAGTAACTATTCGAGTGATGTCATTTTCAATGTAACCGACAATAAGGTTTTCAAAGCAAACTCAAATTACTCGAGTGATATAATAATGAATATTCGCGATGGAAAAATATACAAAGGCAATTCCAATTATCAATCGGATGTTATTGCCAATGTGAAGGATGGAAAAGTGTTTGCAGGAACTTCGAATTACTCGAACGATATTGAATTTTCAATAGATGGAATGGTGACGATTGAGGAATTTGTTGCGATTTGGTATGCGGTTAAATACGTTTACTAAACTATGTATCACACATTAAATCGGCAAGATGATTTCCAACTCGGATGCAATTGATTGAATTAATTTAACTCGATAGGCAAAAGGCAAATCGGACAATTTCAATTTGGATGACATCAATTCTGTCATCGTTTTTTCGTTTAAAATATAGGCTGCTGTGTTTTCACCGTAACGTTCAATAATTTTTGTGTGTATTGGACGAAGATGTAATTCAACTGATTGAGAAATTCGTTCGCGTTCTTTAGCTGCTTCTTCTCGTTCTGCAAAAGTTAAACGTCCAGCTTCGGTTCGCTTCATTAATCCAGCTGCTGTTGCTTCTTCATTTGAGCGTTCCAAAACCATTCGAAGTTCCTTAATAAATTCAGGACTTTTCACATTCGGGTGGATTCCTTTTTGAGATTGCCAAGTATCAAGTAATTCCGGTTTGAAAATTAAATCCATGGCTAATTCTTTGGGAATGATTTGATAAGCCGGTTTATTCAATTCACACGCAATTCGATCACGTAATCCTAATACCGCATTATAGACATACAATTGGTATGGTGGTAATTTTTTAGAATCTTCTTTATTAGCAAAATGTCCACTGGGCTTTTCCTCTACTCGATATTGATTCCAAAAATCATTTTCTTCTTTTAACCAGAACGTTAAGCCCATTTTCATGGCCAAATTCAAGAGCTCATCTTTTAGTTGAATGAGATAAGCAACATCACTGGCTGCATATTTCAATTGGGAATCACTTAATGGAGTTCTCGTCCAATTGGATTTTTGTTGCGTTTTATCAATTGCCACATTCAATATTCCCATCAACAAATTCGATAATGAAAACGCACCGTAATTTAATAATCTGGCACTTCGTTCCGTATCAAAAATGGAAACGGGGAAACAATTTAACTTATGAAGCAATTGCAAATCCTCGGCTGGAGAGTGCATCACTTTTAAAATGGATGGATTCTCTAGGATTTCGAAAACGGGCTTGAAATCTATTTCCGAAAAGGGATCAAATAAGTAACTCGTGCCATTTCCAAAAATCTGTATTAGGCATAAATTAAATCCATACGCATAACGATCACGATCAAATTCTATGTCGACTGCAATTTCAGAACATGAATTTAGTGCATCAATTGCTTTAATTAAATCGGGTGTTGAACGAATGTAATGATAGGGTAAATGATGCTCCATAAAATGCGCATCGAAAGTAGTAAAATTGTAAATAGAGATGCTGATAATTTGATGTGCTGATGAGTTCGATGTGATGATGATTTGAAAATTTGGAAATTTGAAGATT
>CALQJV010000286.1 GCA_943330985.1 Chitinophaga pinensis | reverse complement strand
TCAATATTGAATTTGTAAAATGTCCTGTCAGCCAACTTAAATTATCCTTGTAATTGAATAGTTTATCAATATTCGCCCGAATCTCATTAATTATTTAAATGACACCTATGGAAATGTTTTTTTCACAGCAAACAGCTCAAATTTTATGCTCAGCCTTTTTTGCCATTTTATTTCTTCAATCAGGCCTTGATAAACTGTTTAATTACAAAGATAATTTAAGTTGGCTGACAGGTCATTTTTCCAATTCAATCTTGAAAGGAATTGTTCCCTTTATGTTGATTACTATCACATTTACAGAAATTTGTGCTGGTGTATTATCGACCTATGGAATTATAGTATTGATGCTTAATAACAACCCTCAAATTGCTCATTGGGGTGCATTGTTATCTTCGCTTTCGATCTTAATGCTGTTTTTTGGACAACGCATTGCGAAAGATTACGCTGGTGCTGGAAATCTTGTCAATTACTTTATTGCTTCCGTAATAGCAATATTGCTTACTGCTTAGAATTATTTATCACCCAAATCATCAAAATCAACATTCGACCATGTATCGGTATTGTTAGATTCTGTTTCTGTTTCTGATGCAGTTGTTGCGGAAATTTCTGGTCGAGGGCTCGAAGTGATACCGCCATTACTATCCATAATAAACTGAATCGCATCGTTCAATCCTTCGGTAAACTTTTCAAAGTCTTCTTTGTACAGGAAAATCTTATGTTTTTCGAAAAAGAAGGTGCCATCTTCCTTGAATTTTTTCTTGCTTTCGGTAATGGTTAGGTACAAATCATCACCACGCGTGCTTTTTACATCTAAAAAATACGTGCGTTTTCCTGCTCTTACTGGTCGTGAATAAATTTCTTCTCGATCTGATTGTTCATTATATTCCATGCGAATACGATTGTTTATTTATTTTAATTCAAGGCGATACGACAAATTTATTAAAAATATAATCTGTTTACCATGTATTCAATATTTGATGCTATTTTACATCATAATAATTTAGAAGAGAATACCTTTTCCTTGTAAAATCAATAGAATGAAACGATTATCAACCTAATAAAAAATGTATTTTCGCATTCCAAATTAATTGTTGAATATGATAATTGACCCGAAAGAAGTTTCCATCGCCCGATTTCACAGCATATTATTAGGTGCCGTTGGACCACGCCCAATTGCATTTGCAAGTACAATCGATGAAGATGGAAATCCGAATTTAAGTCCATTCAGTTTTTTCAATGCCTTCAGTGCGAACCCACCAACCTTGGTTTTTTCACCTGCACGCCGTGTGCGTGATAACACAACCAAACATACACTCGATAATGTGAAAATCATTCCCGAAGTGGTTATCAATGTGGTTACGTTCGGCATGGTTGAGCAAATGTCATTGTCGAGTACCGAATATGCCAAAGGGGTAAATGAATTTGAAAAGGCGGGATTCACTGCCATTGAATCAGAAAAAATTCGACCATTTCGGGTGAAAGAATCACCTGTTCAGTTTGAATGTAAAGTAACACAGGTCATAGAACTTGGTGACCAAGGCGGAGCTGGGAACTTAATCATTTGCGAGGTGATTTTGGCGCATGTTAACGAAGCCGTTTTGGATGCTTCCAATGCCATCGATCAACAGAAAATAGACTTGGTAGCGCGCATGGGTGGAAATTGGTATTGCCGTGCGCATGGAGAAGCCTTGTTTGAAATTGAAAAGCCGCTTACAACACTTGGAATTGGTGTGGATGCAATTCCTCAATCAATTCGTTATTCCCCCATTTTATCGGGAAACAATTTGGGTCAATTAGGAAATGTAGAACACATTCCAAGTGATGAAAATGTGCGCGAGTTTAAAGAATCAGGCGAATACGAAATTCTTCTCAATGCCATTACCGATAGTGATTTTGCATCGCACCAATTGGCTAAACAACTCTTGTCAAAAGGCGATGTTCAAACGGCTTGGAAAGTGTTGTTGTCTGGGATTTAATTTTTAGAAAAGACAAATCCTCGAATAAAAATAAGCAGCGCTGAGATAAAACTCATGCAAGCAGGTAAATTCAAATCACCCCAAAATTTGGGAAATGGAAGTGATGCCAAATAGCATCCTCCCAAAAACAACGATAAGAAAAGGATTGCATTTCCGATGCGTTTCCCTGCATGATTGATTTCTCGTGCTAAGATTTTATGTCCTTTATCTTCAACCTGAACTTTTAATTTATCATTCTTTATTTTGTCTATAATTTTTCGGGCATCCGAAGGAAATGAGATGGCCAATGAAGCCAAATCGGCAAAGGCGGTAATGAGTCGCCTGCTTTTGAAAATGTTTTTGGGATTTAGATTATTTCGAACAAGTTTTAAGGCATAGGGCTTAATAATTTCCAAGGAACGGAAATCCGGATCGAGACTCATGCCCAAGCCTTCGAGCATCGAAACGGTTCTGAGTAAGAGAAATAAATCGGGATTTAATTTCAGATTGTGCTTGTTAATCATGCTGCGTCCGCGATTCAATGCAGCATTTAAGTCAATGTCTTTAACCGCCTGCGATCCATATTCTTCGATGAATCCAGCCATGTCTTTTTCGAGCTCTTTTTTATTCTCGATTTCTTCGCCTTGCAACTTCTCCACATTTTCCACAATCTGGGAAGTGTCATCGCGACCCAAACCAATAATAAACTCAACCAAAGCAAGACGGTCTTTTTCACTCAATCGTCCAACCATCCCAAAATCAAGAATGCCAATTACTTCTCCGGGCAAGACCATCAAATTTCCCGGATGAGGATCGGCATGAAAATCTCCCCATTCAAAAATCTGTTTGAAATAGGCATCAAATCCTTTCTGAGCAATGCGTTTTAAATCATAACCAGCCTGCTTTAGTTCATCGATGCGATTGATTTTTATTCCATCAATAAACTCGAGTGTTATCACTTTTGAATTGCAATACTCGGGATACAATTGTGGGATTTTCACATCCATATCTCCTTCAAAATGGGAATAAAATCGGCTTATGTGACTTGCTTCTTTTCGGAAATCGAGCTCTTCCAAGATGGATCTCTTGAACGTGGCAAGCAATTCTTTGGGGCGCAACGAGGACAATTCTTCGGAGCGCATCATGAGCGACGCAATATCATTCAAAACAAGCAAG
>CALQJV010000285.1 GCA_943330985.1 Chitinophaga pinensis | reverse complement strand
TTGCGAGAAAATTAAGCATCAATCAAATTGGATCGGCCGATTACCCAACCGGAAGAATGCTTGAATTGACGTTAAACGAATACAAGCCCTATTCAGATTCTGCAATGCATTTGGTTGATGGTTGCGGTTTATCGAGAAACAATTCAATCTGCACCTCCTTTCAAAGTCAGTTTTTACGAAGCCAAACCAAAGCAACGCGTTTCCCTTATTTCCTCCAATCTTTGCCTAAAGCAGGCGAAGAAGGCACCATGAAGAATTTCCCGAAAGTGAATCAACTTCGAGCAAAAACAGGAAGTTTAAACAAGGTAAGAGCTTACGCAGGTTACTTTTTCGATCAAAACAATCACTGGATTGCCTTTTCGTTCATCGCCAATAACATCCCATTAAGCAATGCGTCATTAAAAAACAAAATGGCCGAGTTGCTGGTTTCGGCATCTGAGAATAAATTTGTATTGCCATTTCCCTATGCGGCACCAACATTTTATCGCGATACCATTTTAAAATTCCCCGAAATCCAATCTTTCATTCAAGATGTAAAAGATCACCCAAATCATTATTTTGAAAATGAGGAAAAAGTTGACACGAGTATTTCAATTTCGTTTCGAGGTGAACCCGATGTTGAAAATCCTTATCTGACGGCAGTTGTTAGTGCTGGCGGGGAAATAAGACGTATCCGATACACCTACCGTATTCATGCACAATCGCGTTTTGCAGAACGCTTGAACGAGAGTAAAAATATCTGGGAAATGATTTGTTGGGGCGATATTTTTATGAAGCATTGATTCCAATTTCCGAATGTTAAATTTTCTAATTCCTTGAAGTAAGCCTTAATTTTTACTTAACATTGCAATTATTGAAAACAGCATGAAAACACTATACGTTGTTCGCCATGCGAAATCGAGCTGGGATCAAGAAGATCTCATTGATTTCGATAGACCGTTAAATGAACGCGGATTAAAAAATGCACCCGAAATGGCTAAAAGGTTCATGGGAAGTGCGACTATTCCGCAGTTAATAATAAGCAGTCCTGCCAAACGCGCCATTAGTACTGCTCGCATTATGGCAAACGAATTTGGCTTATCAGAAGACGCAATAAAACAAGAATCCACAATTTACGAAGGCACTCGTAGCGATTGGGCACGTCTCATTTCCCGCCAAAATCCAGATATCGATACCATCATGATTACGGGGCATAATCCGGGAGTAACCGATTTTATAAATTGGATTTGCTATATTGAAGAAGCACAAATTCCAACCTGTTCGATTGCAACCATCCAAGTTGACATGAAAAAATGGAATGGTTGGGAACGAGGCATGGGCAAATTAATGGATCTCGATTTCCCTAAAAAGATAAAATAATCATGCATTTAAAGAGAGCATTCAATCGAGATTTAAGCTGGCTTTCGTTTAACCAGCGTGTTTTACAAGAAGCAAAAGACATTCGAGTTCCTTTGTATGAACGCATGAAATTCTTGGCTATTTATTCTTCCAATTTAGAGGAGTTCTATAGAATTCGAGTAGCAGAATGGAAACGATTGATGGAGTTGACAAAGAAAACGAAGAAAGAGCTTCGCGAAGATCCGCGTGAGGTGGTGAAGAAGATTAACCAAACGGTTCAAAAACAAATCAAAGAATTCAATACTATTTTTTGGGATCAAATTATTGTTGAACTTGAAGGACGCAATATCAATTTAGTTAATGAAACGATGTTGCAAGCCGACCAGATTGAATTTGTGAAAGATTATTTTCATGAAAAAGTAATGCCGCATATTCATCCTGTTATGATAAGTAGCAGAAGAAATATACCCGAATTAGACGAGAAATCGATTTACCTTGCTGTCAAATTATGTGATGAACAAAGACCGGGACCACGCGTGTTTGAATATGGAATTACCGAAATTCCGTCACGGAAAATAAGTCGATTTCTGGTGTTACCCGATAAAAACGGGCAGCATTATGTGATGATTTTGGGTGATGTTATTCGTTTGTGCATCAACGAACTTTTTCCCGATTACAAACTGCTCGAAGCATACAGTATCAAACTAACGCGCGATGCTGAATTGATGTTGGAAGATGAATTTTCGGGAAGCTTACTCAAGAAAATAAAACGTGGTTTGAACAACCGTGCGAAAGGAATTCCAACTCGTTTGCTTTACGATAGTGCCATGCCTGCCGATTTCTTAAATCATTTGAAGAAGATTTTCGGTATTGGACGCATGGATCTTTTGCCCGGTGGTCGCTATCATAATTTTACCGACTTAATGAACTTCCCGCGTTTCGATCAAAAAGGAATTTTATACGAACCCCTTCCCTGTTTAGTAAAACCTACACTCGATAATGCAACATCCATTTTTGAAGCATTAAGCAAACGTGATTTCCTCCTGCACTTTCCATATCACAGTTACGATTATGTGATTCGGTTTTTGAATGAGGCAGCCAATGATGATAAAGTTCGAGCCATAAAAATTTCCTTATACCGTGTTTCGGCGCATTCCAAAGTGGTTGAAGCGCTCAAAAAAGCGGCACAGAATGGTAAATCGGTAACTGCCTTTGTAGAACTTAAAGCACGTTTCGACGAAGAATCGAACATCAGTTATTCCAAAGAATTGGAAGAAGCCGGAGTGAAAGTTTTGTATAGTTTCCCCATATTGAAAGTGCATGCGAAAATGATTTGCATTGAACGAATGGAAGATAAACTGAGACGTTATGCCTATTTAAGTACCGGAAATTTCCATGAAACCACCGCTAAGTTATACTGCGATTCATCATTATTAACCAAAGACAAATACATCGGCCGAGAAGTTTCGGCTGTTTTTGATATCCTTGCCGACACCCGCATTAAGCGTGAGTTTAAACATTTGTTGGTGGCGCCCGATCACATGCGTCACGATTTGTATACCCTTATCGACCAAGAAATTAAAAATGCGCTAAAGAAAAAACCAGCTTACATCTACCTCAAACTAAACAGTCTTCAAGACCAAGCCATCATTGATAAATTATACGAAGCGAGTCAGGAAGGTGTTGAGATTCGCTTAATCATCCGAGGCATTTGTTGTTTAATACCAGGGGTTAAAGGGATGAGCGAGAACATCAAAGTAATTAGCATCGTAGATCGTTTCTTGGAACATTCACGGATTTATGTTTTCTGCAACGACAATCAACCT
>CALQJV010000284.1 GCA_943330985.1 Chitinophaga pinensis | reverse complement strand
GTGCATAAATTTGACTCATGTATTGCACATTGAAGCGCAAGAAATCAATCATTTCGCAGGATGCATCAATTTCGGCTTGGTATGCATTTTTCGATTGACCAAGCATGGTAGCGGCATTCAAACGAGCGCGATATGGACCCGCAATTAAATCGGCGGCTTTCAAGAAAATAGCTGCGCGGTTTTCCCAAGTCATCTTTTCCCAATTGGACTTAGCTGCTAAAGCCGCATCAATGGCATCTTTCACGTGTTGTTCGGTACCACGAGAAAATGTTCCTAAAACATGCTTGTGTTTGTGCGGTTGACGAAGTTCACTTTTGTGGTCAGTAAAAACATCCTTCCCTGCAATCACCATTGGGATATCTTTTTGCACCGACTGCAAATGATTCAGCATCGCTTTTAATTCAGTACGCTCGGGACTTCCCGGAGCATAATTCTTAACCGGCTCATTGATGGCCTTGGGTAGTTGAAAAAAACCTTTTATCATTTCGAAATTTTGAGCGGCTAAGGTAAAGAAAGATGAGAAAGCCACGAAGAAATTCTCTTGCTGAGAATCGAATTTTAAATAACTTAGCAGCAAACCAATTGGGATAAAAATGATTTCCGCTATTACCAACTATTTTGAAAAGCAGGCATTTGGAGTATGCACCTGGTTGGGAGAGAAACTCCGCATGAAATCATCTCAAATCCGACTTTTCTTTATTTACGCTTCCTTCATCACACTTGGTTCTCCGCTCATTGTTTACTTCCACATGGCGTTTATTCTGAGAATCAAAAACATCATTCAAAGCAGCCGCACCCGCGTTTGGGATCTTTAGTCTAATGTGCTGATGTAATGTGATGTTCCCGATAGCTATCGGGAGATGTGCTGATTTTTTTGATGTGCTGGTGTGATGATGTTACATGATGGGATGATAGTCTTAAGTCGTGCATAAAAAGCTCTGAATTTTCAAAATAACTTATCGTGCAATTTCAAAGTCAGGTATAGTGTAATTTCAAAGTTCGTTTTATATTTTTCGAGTAAATACAGTGCTTATGGAGCGAATTAGAACTTTGAAATGAAAACTGAATAACTCCATCTCAACATCTAAGGTTCGATGTGATTTCCATTTGAAATGCATTGTACACCTCAAGCATAAAATGTTTCATCTAGAATTGAAACACATTATTCGGTAGACTCAAAACAAACTCTACAATTCCTAAAAGTTTTAATAGTTTAATAGTTTTAGGAATTGTAAGTATCTTTATCCCATGCAAACGATAGCACGTAAAAGATACTTAAGTGCACTTAATGTACTTAAAGACAAGAATTTAATTAAGGTTGCCACAGGGGTTAGGCGTTGTGGAAAATCAACTTTAATGACTCAGTTTCAAGCACTGTTGCGGAAAGAAAACAGCAAGGTTTCGATTGTGGCAATCAATATGGATATGCCTGAATTCCGGTTTTTGGCTGAAAAAAATTGGAAGGAGATTTACGACTACATCATTAAGCATCTCAAAAAAAATGCAATCAATTATGTGTTTATAGACGAAGTGCAGAACGTTCCCGAATTTGAAAAACTATTGGAGGGCTTGTATGTTCACCCAAACATAGATTTGTATGTTACAGGATCAAACGCATTTTTATTATCAAGCGAATTAGCAACTTTGCTCACAGGTAGAGCTTATGAAATAAATGTTTTACCTTTTTCTTTTGCTGAATATTTAGAGTTCACAGGTAAACCAACAAACCCTGACCGTGCTTTTGCGGAATATGTTCGAACAGGAGGTTTTCCCGAAGCGGTAAGACTTTCTGCAGACGGAAATCATTTTGCAAGTGAATATTTGCAAATAGTATTCAAGAACATTTACGATAACGACATTTCTAAGCGCTATACAATTAATGCAAAAGAATCATACCTGGAAGTTGTAAACTTCTTAATAGATTCAGTTGGTTCAAACGTTTCTGCAGGTAACATAGCCAAAGTTTTAACGACTAATAAAAAGAAAATTGATAATAAAACAGTATCAAAATTCATTGATACATTAGTTGAATCTTATTTGTTTTATAAAGTAAACCGCTACGACATCAAAGGCAAACAACATTTGGCTACACAAGAGAAATACTATTTGGTAGATTTAGGTTTTCGCAACGCAATCCTTGGAAAAGAATTAGCAAGCGATGCAGGACATTTACTTGAAAACATAATTTATCTTGAGCTAAAACGTAGAAACAACCAAGTATGGATAGGCAAAACCAATAATTTAGAAGTTGATTTTGTTGTTCGAAACAACAAAGGTTTTACGCAATACATTCAGGTTTCACAAACGGTGCAAAACGCAACAACTTTAGAACGTGAGTTAGCTCCATTTGACAAAATTGCCGACCATCATGAAAAGCTTTTAATAACCATGGATTACGACACAGGCACTTACAATGGAATAAAAAAAATAAACGCAATTGATTGGCTTACCAAGACCGAAGAATAGTGGCAAACTGACAATCCTTTTTTACTCTTATTATCGGAATATTTTGTAAAAATTCCCCCTTTCAACATCCCCTTTCTAACTTTCAACTTTTACCTTTATACTTTCCCCTTTCAACTTTCCCTCCCGAGGTTCCAGTCAAAAGGGCTTCCACTCGGGATTAATCATTTCTAAGTTTAGGCATTGCCTCAGCAAGAACTGATTAATTTTCCCTTTCAACTTTTCCCTTTCAACTTTTCCCTTTCAACTTTCAACTTTCAACTTTCAACTTTCAACTTTTAACAAACCGTCTTGTAGAATATCCATTTGTGGAACTAATTCTCAAGAAATAGAGTCCGCTGTTTAATGATTCCAATGGGATCTGCAGATTGGATGAATTCGGGGTGTAACGATTTACACTTTTTCCAAATGCATCTACAATTTCCACTTCAATCATTAGAAAATCTGTCGTTAGTTGAAGAACATCTTGAGCTGGGTTTGGATAGATGTTTATATTGGAAGCTTTGATTTCTTGGTTCATCGTAACGTAATTTAACCTCGCCCGACTTGCACCGTAACAATCACTTTGAATACGATACATGATGAAATAATCACCATTCGTAGAGACATAGCTTTCTGAGGCAACAGATCCATCCACGAGCGATAAGCCCACCATTTTAACGCCGACATTGTCTAATGTTTGAAAGTAATAAACAAGATTCACGGG
>CALQJV010000283.1 GCA_943330985.1 Chitinophaga pinensis | reverse complement strand
GCAAAATGGGTTGTTGGCAATAGCGATGTTGTTCCAGCTTACCGAAAGTTATTATTGAAACATTCTGCTCCCGAAAAAATTCTAAAACAACCACGATCAAGCTCTGCACTTATTTTTTATTGGGGAATCGGTGCTGTATTTAAGGAATTGAACATGCATAACATTTTCTTTTCAAACGATTATCAAGAAGAATTCAGATTCATATTTGAGGGGAACAAAATTTCGAATGATCCAACGATTTATGTAAACATCACTTCCCAATTTCAAAAAGAGGACGCTCCTGAGGGTTGCCAAAATTGGTTTGTGATGATTAATGTTCCCGGTAACAAAGGACAAGATTGGGATACTTTGATAGCACAGGCCCGAAAAGACATTCTTCAGAAACTCAGTTTTCGATTAGGTCAAAACATCGAAGAATTGATTCTGAATGAATCGGTGTTGGACCCAAGAAGCATAGAATCGAAAACATCTTCGTTTCAGGGTTCTTTGTACGGAAGTAGTTCCAATAATCGTTATGCCGCATTTTTACGCCACGCTAATTTTTCCTCACAAATTACAAATCTCTATTTTTGCGGTGGAAGTGTTCATCCTGGCGGCGGCATTCCACTTTGTTTGCAGTCTGCAAGAATTGTTGCCGACCTTATTCCAAACGCATGAGTCCATTTGCTAAAAAAATCCCTTTCTTAACCAGTCCAATGCATGGAGCATATGTGCTTTTGCTCTTCTATTCAGTTGGAATTATCGGATTGATTTCTAGTTATAGCCAAACGTTTCGATTGCTAACGCCATTTAATTTACTGCTTTCAGCATTTATTTTAATTGCTTTCCACAACAAATATGATTGGAAATTCTGGGGGTTTTTGCTTATTTGTTTCACTGCAGGTTTCGGTGTTGAATGGGTTGGTATTCACACCGCAATCATTTTTGGGCATTACAGTTATGGTGCAACATTGGGTTTTAAATATGAAGATGTTCCCATTATCATTGGACTTAATTGGTATCTTTTAGCCTATATCTCAACCGACCTAAGTGCCAGAATTAAGCTGCCATTGTATGTGAAAGTTATCTTGGGCGCACTTTTCATGACGGCAATTGACTATCTCATCGAACCCATTGCAATTCGCTTCGGATTTTGGTTTTGGCATTCGGGGCAAATTCCATTAAGCAATTATGTAGGTTGGTTTTTGGTTTCACTTCCTTTGCAGTGGTTTGCGCATCGGTTTTATTCCGGGAACAATCCCGTAGCTTTGTGGTTATTATTAGCTATGACATTCTTTTTTATGACTTTGCATTTTATATAATATGACTTGGCTAATCAATACAGGCATTGTCATTGCCACATTTTTCTTCATGGAGTTTACGGCTTGGGCCACGCATAAATTTGTGATGCATGGATTTTTATGGGTATTGCATCGTGATCATCATGAGCCACATTCCAATATTTTTGAACGAAACGATGCATTCTTCCTCATTTTCGCAATACCAAGTTGGTTGTGTATTATGTTTGGAATGATGGATGGAAATGATTTCAAATTGTTTATTGGGATTGGAATAGCCGTTTATGGTTTTGCCTATTTTCTTGTCCATGAAGTTTTTATTCATCAACGGTTAAATTGGTTCAAACGAAGCGATAATCGCTACTTAAGAGCCATTCGAAAAGCCCATAAAGTGCATCACAAAACCCTTGGGAAAGAGCATGCCGAATCATTTGGAATGCTCGTAGTTGCTCGTAAATTCTTTAAAGAACAACAAGGTGTTTCCAGATAAATTTCTTTACTTGATTTTGATGCTAGCCAGTTTAGCGTATCCCTTGGCACAAAGCTTCGAGAAAAAGATTGCGCTTTGGAAAAAGTGGAAATACATGTTTCCTGCAATGCTAATTACAGCAGGTTTTTTTCTTATTTGGGATGAGTTTTTTACACGAATCGGGGTGTGGAGTTTTAGTGAAAAATATACCTTAGGTTTCAATATCGGAAGTTTGCCTATAGAAGAATGGCTCTTTTTTCTGATTGTTCCATATTGCTGCTTCTTTGTTTATTTCGTTTCCATTTATTTTATAAAGAGAGATGTTCTTGCTCAATATCAGCGTGTTATTTCACTGGTATTTATAATTATTCTTCTTTTAGCAGCCGGTTTTTATTACAACCGTTGGTATACTGCATTTACATGTTCTGCATCGGCTATTTTACTTATTTATTTAAACTTTATTAAGCGCGTTATCTACCTCGGAAGATTTTTTATTGGGTATGGAATCAGTTTAATCCCCTTCTTAATTGTAAATGGAGTTTTAACTTCGAAACCAGTTGTGGTTTATAATGATGCAGAGAATTCCGGTTTGCGAATTTTTATTGATGGTTTTGCAAATATACCAGTAGATGATTTAGCTTATTGTTTGTTATTGTTACTCATGAATGTGTCTTTGTATGAGACTTTTGCATCGCGCAATAAACGAGACTTTTAACTCGGTTGAGTATTTAATAAAAAATTCTGCTATTTTTGGAAATTCAACTTGTATAATCGCATGCGCATTCTCCCCTATTTTTTGGCAATTGTAATAGCTGTTTCCGCTTTTTCATGTAAAAAACTTGATGAGTTGGTTAGTTTCAATATTACTACTCATGACCAAGTGTTTTTTGAAATGGTTTATGATACTGTTTTAACAGATACTTTTCCTGGAAATGAAACATTCTCTATTGTAAGTGAGGGATATCAGTTTAGCGATTTGGAAAAATTCAAAACCAACAAATCAACTCCCCAATCAGTTGAATCGGTGCAAGCAATTAATCTTATTATGTCAATTGATTCGGGTGCAACGAACTTCGGTTTTGCCTCAAATTTGACCATTTATGTTTCATCGCCAAGTAATCAGTTTCAAGAGTTTGAAATTGCTAATATTCCAAGTCCCGCTTCTTCAGGCAATGTTATTCAAGTAGAAATGAGTGCGAATGACAATACCTGGCTCAGTGCTATAAATAAAGATAAATACCGCTTTCGCTCAGAATTTACCCTGATTAATCCAATGCCAGATTCAATTTATTTGAGTTACAGCATGGATTTCCGATTGAAAGCAATGCCTAACGAGTAAGGGTTTTTTGTGGATCAAGCAAACACACCTTTGGTTTCCATTATTGTACCTTGTTATAATTATGGACATCTTCTCAGCGAAACGCTT
>CALQJV010000282.1 GCA_943330985.1 Chitinophaga pinensis | reverse complement strand
TCATAATCCCCCAAATCAAAATCTTCATTTTCAGACAAAACCTCATTTAAATTCATTCGTGCTTTATCTTCCTCACTGAGTTCTTTAGCTGGAGACAAGACGGAAATCTCGGGCTCCGGCTCCTCATCTTCATCAACACCTTCAATGGTTAATTCTAGTCCTGAAGGTGTAGGCGCTTTTTCGGGAGGACTATTGGGAACAGGTAAATTGAATGGTAAATTTTCTACAATTGACGAGTCTGAATCATCTTCCAAATCATCGAGCAAATCCAAATCATCGTCCTCATTTTCGTCATCTCCATAGTTTCCCGAACCTCTCGTAAGTGAATCTGAATCAGAATTGTCTTCTCGAATTGAATTTCCAATTGGGCTTGCTATTGACGAATCAATAGAATTTGCTGTTTGAAGATTTACAAATTTTTCTGGAATTTGGAATGTCCATTTAAAAGCAAGCATGCAAAATGTAATGCCTGAGAAAAGCAGTAAGAACCCAATTCCAATTGAACCAACAACCGAATTCAGATAGCGTTCGAGATGATATCCGAAACCTCCACTTAACAGCAAATATTCATCATTGAGAATAAATCCTGTTGAAAGTGATATGAAAATCAAGGCAAACAGGCTGTAAATAAATGTCTTCTTTAAAGGCAAAATAGTCACCGCGAAAAACATTCTGAACGCAAAAATGAAGATATAAAATGGGATAATGAATGATGCAATTCCAAACCAATTGTGGAAGAAAACAAAGGCAAAAAGGGAACCTATTTTCCCCATACTATTTGTCACTTTCAAACTTGGGTCTAATAGAAATTTCCCAATAGGAGTATCTTTAACTATATCATAATCTGCTCGCCAATTAAAGAGATGCGAAACAAAAGCCGACGTTAGAAATAAGGAGAATAGAATTAAAAACAATCCACTAATCCTGACAAAATTTTCATTTTGAAAAACGGAAGGCATTGGAGATTTTTTGGTCTTTTTCTTAGGCACAGCAGTTTTGGGCTCCGTAGGCAGTTTTGCATCCTGCTCAGAAGATAATTCGGGTTCACTTTTAAAACGATTGGCTTTTACTGACATTCGGGAAGAAGGATATCTAGTATACAAAATTCGACCAGAATGAAGTCGAAAAGCGAAATTCGGAAAATGCTTATCTACAGTGTTTTCAACAAACGTTATTTGCCGCCCATCATCTTCATTAAATCGGCCGATGACATTCGTTTGTAACCTGATGGAATTAAAAATAAATCATCTGTAACAGGTTGCTTAAGAATCTCTTTCGCGCTTAAATTAATTTTCATTCCCGATTGATTGAGTGAAAACTCCAGTACAGAACCATCAATCTTCTCGATAGGTCCATTCATATAGTTTTTATTGATTGAAAGGTCTTTTGTAAACCACATATCCATTTTAATCAATTCTTTCGTATTTTCAGGATTGTGAAATTCAACCAATGCTTTCTTACACATATACCCTGCGATCATTTTTTTATCACCGGTAATCGACACTTTGGTAGATTCCATGACCTTTTTTTGTTCCGCATCATTGGAGGCACTATTTTCAACCGCATATTTTTGACCCATCAAATCCATTAATGTAATAGAGGTCTTCTTGAGGCCATCTGAAATTGTTGCATTCTTCATTCCCATCATCATATTCATTTCCATTCGGGACTGATTATTTTTAAAGTAAGCGACCGCTTCTTTGGGAAGCATCGCTGCCATTTGGGGATCTTTAAAATCTGGGAAGGACATTTCAAACACAATTTTACCCTCAAATGATTGAGCAAATAAATTGATGCTAAAAACAATGATGCAGGCTAAAAGAAATATACGTTTCATATCACAGGTAAACAGAAAAATGCAAAAATAATTGTTTAAGTAAATTTGATCCTGGAATTAAAAATAGCCCAATGTTTTAAGCATTGATTTATAACTCTGTTCCTTCCCAAAGATATAGGTACTTAAATCACCATTTTCATCTTTGTTGATGATGACATGTTTTGGTGCTGGTATTAAACAATGTTGAATTCCACCATAACCACCAAGTGATTCTTGATAAGCTCCTGTGTGAAAAAAACCAATATAAAGTGGATCTTCCAAGCTTTCTTCTTCTGTTACTCGAGGCAAGAAAACTTGTGAAATATGGGCTTCTGCATTGTAATAATCGAGACTATCGCAAGTTAATCCACCTAAATTAACACGAGAATATTCTTTATCCCATTTGTTAATTGCTAATAAAATAAAACGTTGATTAATTCCCCAAGTATCAGGAAGTGTAGTGATGAACGAAGAATCGATCATGTACCAGTTCTCCGTATCGTTTTGCTGTTTTAAATCGATTATTGAATACAATGTAGCCCCACTTTCTCCAACGGTAAAAGATCCAAATTCGGTAAAAATATCTGGCTCTTCAACACCTTGCTGATTACAAAATGTTTTAATCTGTCGAATAATTTCTTCAATCATGTATTCATAATCGAATTCAAATGCAAGCGAATTTTTAATGGGTAAACCGCCGCCAATATTTAATGAAGAAAGTTCAGGGCAGATTTTTTTAAGGTCGCAATATACTTGTAGACATTTTGAAAGTTCGCTCCAGTAGTAAACAGTATCGCGTATCCCAGAATTTATAAAGAAATGAAGCATGTTTAATTCAAAACGTTCATCATTTTCGATTTGATCTTTGTAAAACTGGAGAATATCTTTATATCGAATTCCGAGTCTAGAACTATAAAATTCGAAACTTGGTTCTTCCTCGGAAGCAATACGAATTCCAATTTTTGTCTTGGTTGTGAGATGCTCTTTATAATAATTTATTTCACGCTTCGAATCCAAAATTGGAATTATATTTTCAAATCCGTCTTGGATTAACTCAACAATAAACTCTTGATACATTGGCCGTTTGTATCCATTGCAAATGATGTATTTATCTTTAGGAAGAAGGCCAGAAGCATTTAATTCTTTAATAATAGGCATATCATAAGCCGAAGATGTTTCGATATGCGTATCATTTTTCAAGACCTCTTCAAGTACAAAAGAGAACTGAGAACTTTTGGTGCAATAGCAATAAACATATTTACCTTTGTAACCAGCCTTTGCCATTCCCACATTAAACATTATTTTAGCACGCTGAATTTGCTCGCTGATCTTTGGCAGATAAGAAATTTTCAATGGC
>CALQJV010000281.1 GCA_943330985.1 Chitinophaga pinensis | reverse complement strand
GAAACTCAAAACATGACTTTTGAAGAGCTGAAAGAATATATAAAACAAAAGCTCTCAGAAAATAATTCCAAAATTGTAGGACAGTAAAAACCATTGTGAAGTGAAGGATTTCAATTACTAGTAAAAGAATTCGGCTGTTCGCGAAACTTTATAGGACATTTAAAAGACGAAATAACCTTGAAATACATGACAGAAGGAAACATTACTAAATTGACCATAATTCTATCATTAACTTTTTATATTAGTTCGTTGACTCAAACTGCTTATTGTACAAATGACTGCAAAAGTTCTTTGATGGTTTTATTAGTTGGGATTTTAGGAATCTTGACAGAAATTGGTGCAATTTCAAGTTCCATAATGGATAAAATTAATGGACAAACAAGCAGTTTAAACAATGATGTTGGAGCCGCTTTTACTTGGTTCGCAAATCCAGTTATACTATTATCATTATTTATTTTTAGACGCAATAAAAAGACAGCATTAATTCTTAGCATAATTTCGACAACATTAATTTTGCTTTTTTTGATATTTGACAAAGTAGTAGACAATGAGGCTGGACATTACAGCAAAGTGACAGAGTTAAAATTAGGCTATTGGCTTTGGTTATTTAGTTCACTGATAATTTTAATGGGCAGTTTGATAATTATAAAAAGAAAAACGCTTGAAAATGATAATAATAACGCCCATTAATAGCACCTTCCCCAAAGGCGGTGTAAATAGTCCAAAGATAGTTTTGTGGTAAAAGTCCAGGATGTAGTTTAGACGCAAATCGAATTGCTTTATTTAAAAAGAATCCCGTTTAGCATTAAAACTTCATTATGTTTTAATTTCAGATTAAAAACTTCATTATTCGGGATTAACTTTACCCCAAAATAAACCGAATGCAAATAATCCACATAAGTGCTGAATGTTATCCCGCTGCAAAAGTTGGAGGGCTCGGCGATGTGCTTGGAGCATTACCAAAATACCTTAATAAATTAGGCGCAAAGACATCCGTTATCATTCCGAAATACAAACAATTATGGATTTTGGAACAAACTTTCGAGCGCATGTTTTCGGGAAGTATTTCCTATGGCGAGTTACAAGTTCCTTTTTTTGTCGATTGTTTATTAGGAGATTCTTTGGGATATCCTTTGTTTTTCATTGACATCCCCCAATTTTTCGATCGCGAAGGAATTTACACCGATGTTCGAACGGGGCATGCATACACCGATGAGCCCGATCGTTATGTGCTCTTTCAGCAAGCCGCACTTCAATTTATTCAAGAACTTCCTAATAAACCAAGTATTATTCATTGTCACGATCATCATACAGGATTAATTCCTTTTATGATAAAGCACGTTAATCAGTTCAAGGATTTACAATCGATACCAACCGTTTTTACAATCCATAACGGACAATACAACGGTTCGTTTAGCTGGAATCGATCTTGGATTTTACCCGAATTTGATCCTACTCATCGAGGACTTTTGGATTGGGATCATGCAATTAATCCCTTGGCTAGTGGCATTAAATGTTGTTGGAAATTAAGCACCGTTTCAAATGGATATTTGCAAGAATTAAAAGCATCTGCAAATGGTCTCGAAAGTTTAATCTTTAAGGAGATGCCCAAAGCAATTGGAATTATAAACGGCATTGATTCAGAAGTTTGGAATCCTGAAACAGATATCCGCATTTCGAAACATTTTGATGGGGATTACACCGCATTTAAATCCATAAATAAACAAACAATCGCGGAGCGTTTCGCCATTCAAACCGATTTGCCGCTCATTACATTTATTGGTCGTTTGGTTTACGAAAAAGGAGCCGATTGCATTCCCGAAGCCATTAGTAGTTTTTTAGAACAAGGCGGTCAAGCCTCTTTTGTTGTGCTTGGAACAGGCGATCCTGAATTGCGCGATGTGTTCATGGATATGCGCGAAAAATTATGGAGCTATTTCGATACATCCATCGAATACAACGAAGATTTGGCGCATCAGCTTTATGCAGGAAGCGATTTCTTAATGATGCCCTCGCGTGTTGAACCTTGTGGATTGAATCAATTGTATGCTTTCCGTTACGGTACCATACCAATTGTGAGAAGCACAGGAGGTTTAGCCGATACGGTTTTGGATGTCTCAAAAGCGAAAGGAACGGGAATTTGTTACGAAGAATTTTCAGCAGAAAACCTTTGCTTGTCCTTTCATAGAGCTGCTGAATTGTATAAAAATAAAAAGAATCTGAATAAAGTGAGGAAGCATATCATGTCGCTCAATTACAGTTGGGAAAATGCCGCTGAAAATTACTTAACACTCTATCGAAATTTAACACTGAGCTAGTTTATGAAAGGCACAATCAAAATTGTATGTTTAATTTTAGGAGGCGGGCAGGGGAGTCGCTTGTATCCACTTACAAAAAGTCGTTCAAAGCCCGCTGTTCCCATTGGAGGAAAATACCGATTGATTGATATTCCTATTTCCAATTGCATCAATTCGGGTGTAAAGCGCATGTTTGTTTTAACGCAATTTAATTCCGCTTCACTTAATCGACACATCAAAAACACTTACCACTTCGATAATTTCAGTAATGGCTTTGTGGATATTTTGGCAGCCGAACAAACTCCAAGCAGCGATAAATGGTTTCAAGGAACTGCCGATGCGGTTCGACAAAGCATGCATCACTTATCGGGACATGATTACGATTACGTGTTGATTTTAAGTGGAGATCAGTTGTACCAGATGGACTTCAAGCTCATGGCCGAATTTCACATAAATCAAGATGCCGATTTAACCATTGCAACCATTCCTGTAAATGCCCAAGATGCAACTGATTTTGGCATTATGAAAGTGAACAAACAAAATCGAATTGAATCATTTGTCGAAAAACCCAAATCGGATGTTTTATCACAATGGACTTCGCCCGTTCCATCTGTTTTAAAGCGCAAAGGCCGCGAATATTTGGCATCGATGGGGATTTATATTTTCCGGAAAGATGCACTGAAAAAGTTGTTTGATGAAAATCCAGATGCCACTGATTTTGGAAAAGGAATTATTCCTGCTGCCATAAAATCGGGCTATCAAGTTTCATCGTATTTGTTTGATGATTATTGGACCGACATTGGAAATATTCGATCGTTTTTTGAAGCCAACCTCGAATTGTGTGATTCGATTCCTCGATTTAATCTTTTCGATAAT
>CALQJV010000280.1 GCA_943330985.1 Chitinophaga pinensis | reverse complement strand
TGGGTTTTGTTGGATACTTTATCGGCAAAGAGTAATAAGGAATTGACCATCTTTTATAGCAATGCAACAATCCGATCGGAACTTCCTACAGTATTATGGAACGGAATTTATCGTGGAATTTGGCACATGAATAATTTACATGCCTCCAATAATCGAAAGTTTATTGCTACATCATTTGGCACGAATGAATATGATGGTAAAATTGGGAAAGCGAGACTTTTTGAAGCTTCACGGAATGATGCTGCCTTTTTCCCAAGTTCAAATGATTTTAATTTAACCAACAATTTTAGTTTTTCTGCTTGGATTAAGTTAAACGAATTAGGACGAGAACAAGTTGTTTTTTCGAACGAAGACGGCATATCTGGAGGTTATAAATTCTTCATTTCGAAAAACAATAAATTGGATATTGAATTTATTGATGTGTCAGGAAAACATATTTCAATCTCTCAATCATCCGAAGGAATTGCATTAGAAAAAGATAAATGGTATTTTATTTCAGGAGTTTATTCTATGAAAGAAAGCAGGTTAATTACCTATTTAAATGGTAAAGAAGACCGTAATGTATCTATTGTTGAATCACCAGGAAGCTCAAGTTCCGGCCTACAAATTGGAAGAGAATTAAACAACAATCAAACGTATTTTAATGGAATTATCGATGAGATTCGCATCTCTGCTGAAGCATTTAATGAATCGAGATTTGCAGCAGAATTTAAAAACCAATCCTTGGGGGAGAAACTTTTCAAGGTATTCAATTCAGAAAAAATTGAACTGAGCACACTTTCACTAAAGCGCAACAAAGCTGGAATAAATGAACTCAATGCTCTTGAAACTTCCAATCAAGAAAATGCTAATAATTTACACGCAAAGAAGTTGTACTTATCCAATCAAGCTCCTGGAACATTAACTTCGAGTATCGAAGCATTACAATCGAGAATGGATTATATTCGCAGGGTTTCAAATGAAAACACACAATAAATCGTGCACAAAACTTATCCCAAAAATAAATTAAGGTTGATTATTTAATTTTCAAATTACATATTATCGTGCAATGAAGATGCTTCGTTTAAATGAAAACTCTTCATTTTTAAATTCTAACATGTAGCTTCCAGCCGATTGTTCTGATAAATCAATCTTCCATTGATTTTCGCCCTGCTCGCATCGTACATTTTTCTTTGACCAAACAATTGCACCAGAAGCATTGTATACAATTAGGTCTGCGTTTCCAAATCTCACTAGAGAGACTTCCAACGTAATCAAACCGCTAGAAGGATTGGGAAGAACACGAACATTATCCATTATTCTTGTTGATTCGATACTAGTAACGCCTATAAAACTTATTGTAGAATCTACACATCCATTTGCATCGGTAACTATAGCCGAATAACTACCTTCACAAAGTTGGTTTAATGAAAAAGTAGTGGAATTCTGAACATCATTCCATAGGATAGAATAACCAGCCGTTCCTCCATAAGAAGTGACAACAATAGCACCATCACAAATAGATTCTGCAGTTACGTTTACAATATCTAAGGTAGAAGATAATGGCAATGGTTCTTGTATATCAATCATACCTTGGACAGAACATCCATTTGTATCCGTTATCGAAAATGAATGAGATCCGGCAAAAAGCGAATCAGGATTTTGGCCAAACCAATCAATTACATATCCACCAACTCCGCCAGATACAAGCACAGTTACAGATCCATTTTGCTCCCCGGCACAGCGTGCGCCAGATGTTGAAGCTGAATATGAAATCGGCAAAGCAGAAAAGAGAGCAATGGTGGTGTCAAGATCTATCATCTGAAGGGCATTTTTAATGACCAAGTGATAGTTTCCACTTGCTAAACCATCATAAATTCCAGAACCAATACTATTGTTTAAACTAATTTCAAATGGTTGATTTCCACCTTCGATTGACACATGGATGGATCCGTTTAACGAACCTGAACATGCTGGAGCTGAACTTTCAATTGCTAAGATGGGCTCATAATAAACGAAGGAAACAAATGTTGAATCGTCTGCCATAATTGGAGCCGATTCAACATTCCCTGCACTGTCAACAGCTATGGTGTAAAAGGAATACCATGAATTATTTAACCCAGTAAAATGGGCCGTTGTGCCGTGATAATTATCTAACCACAATTGAAATTCTCCATTGTTTTCTTTGTAATAAATCTGATAATGTTCAACACCCGAAATCTGCGGATCGAAACCTGTCCAATTCACATCAAAACCAGGCTGAAAAATCGCATCCGGCAAATTAACAATCTGGCTTACAGGCGCAACTAAATCGATAGTATTAGTCCAAGTATTGGTTACAATGGGATTATTATAGTCGAAAATTATAGTAGCCGAATTCTGAATACTATCACCTGTTTGAAGTGTATTGAGCGGGTCGATGTTGTACTGAACGAATCCTTGTCCGCGGCCGGTTGAATCGTTTGGATCCAAAAATCCAAGAAAAGGATCTAAGGTTAATTGCATCGTTGAAGGATCGAGCGAATTGAATTGCCAAATCGCAACTCCAGTTTGAAGATTTAATTCTCCAGTGACACTTACGATTAGGTCTTTTTCAGGCCGTAAATCCATCAGAAGATTCAGATGTGAACGATCTATAGCAGTATTGACGCTATATTGATTACCAAAGCCAATGCCTCCAAATCGGAACGTAGATAAATCGAAAGAGTTAAGATCTAGAGAATCGATCACAAGAACTTGCTGAGCAGCGGCCGTTGCCGAATCAACGTTTTCAAAATAGATGCCGTAGTTGAAATCGTGGGAGAGATTCTGGTAGGTAAGCGGCCCAACTTTTTCGTTCGGGTCGAATGAATTGACTTTGCTCGTTGGCTTTGTAACTGGTTTTTTAGGTTTCAATGCATCGAGGCAATTGTATGTGGTGATTCCAATGTTGACAGCATTGATGGCTTCTTTCACAACAATTTTCGTCAGTTTGTAAGCAGCAAACGCAGGAACTAAGTCAGCACAACCGCTCACCGCACCTGCTATACTCCATAGCGTAGATCCTATGCTTGCTTGGTTGTTGAGATATTGTTCAATTTGGGTTCCTGTTTAATAGGCTCCTGCAAGACAGCCAATACCAGGCAATGAAGTTTGAGCAACATCAAGCACTTCTTCCGCTAATTGATCAAGCATTCCGGTGACGCATGAAGATACGTTTTCA
>CALQJV010000279.1 GCA_943330985.1 Chitinophaga pinensis | reverse complement strand
TTCATCATAATTGCCCGTGGACTCAGAAGTTTGCCGGTTTGATTCGCTGGGCATTCCGAAGTACATCGACCGCATTCAGTGCAGGTGTATGCATCGAGCAAATTTTTCCAAGTCAAATCTTGAATGTCTTTTGCACCAAATTTTACAGGGCCATCTATTTCAATGGGTACAGCAGAAGGATCCATCATTAGATTTACTTCATTGGTAACCGCAGCCATATTGGTTAAGCGACCTTTTTTCTCAAGATTTGAATACCAAACATTGGGGAAAGCCAGAATAATGTGAAAATGTTTGGAATAGGGTAGGTAGTTTAGAAATGCAAAAATTCCCAAAATGTGAAACCACCACATAATGCGCTCATAAGCAATGAGTGAACCATCTGACCAAGAACTAAAAAGACCGGTAATGAGTGAACTCACTGGAAATGAACCTGCTTGAATATAATGTTCAACTCCCCGATTTTGTAAAAGTTGATCGGCAGCATTCATCGTCAGGAATGCGCTCATCAAAAGTACTTCAATCAATAAAATCAAATTGGCATCGGAACGCGGCCAGCCATTTAATTCATTTTGTCTGAATCGCTTTATATAAATGATGTTTCTGCGAATAAAGAAAATGACAACGGCAAATAAAACACCCAAAGCAAGGAACTCGAAGGAAGCAATGAGGAAATCGTAAAAGTTGCCAAGTAATGGGGCAAACAGTCGATGAGTTCCTAAAATTCCATCGAGAATAATTTCCAAAACCTCCAAATTGATGATCACAAATCCTACATAAACAAGAATGTGAAGAAATCCCGCAACAGGTTTAACAACCATTTTGCTTTGTCCAAGAGCAACACGCGCCATCAATTTCCAACGTTCAGCTTTACGATCGGTTCTATTGAGCTTGCGACCCAAATGAATATTGCGAATTATTTTTTTTGAGTTAAATGTAAAAAGAGCCGTTGCGGCAATAAATACAAGAATAAAAAGTATGTTTTGCAATCCCATTTCTAGCAACAATTTGATTGAACAAATATAAATGCGAACGTAAACCTATTGTTTATTTTTTCGAGGGTTTCTCTTTTTTCCCAAAAACCGAAAAATGAATGTATCGGGATGGGCGCGCTTTCATGTCTTCGAGCAGTAAACTCAAATTACGAGAGCTGTTATCTAGATGCACATATAAGGAATCGTCGTTTGCAATTTTTCCCAGTGAGCCCTGTCCATTTTCAACATTCTTCAACACCTTTTGCAAACTCGAAACAGATTGCTGTAAATCGGTCATGGTTTGCTTCACATTGCTTTTTGCAACATCGTCGGCAATTTTATCCAAGTTCGTAAATACATTATTGAGTTTGGCATTGTTGTTTTTCAAATTCTCGGTAATCGAATTCACATTACTGAAAATATCACCGATTCTTTTTCTTTCGTTGGTTACGAGTAAGTCAAACTCTGAAACAGTATGCTCAAATTTTAAAATCGATGTGTTAACACTTTCGAAACTACTCGTAAGGCCGTCTTGTGTTCTTCTGTTAAATACTCTGTTCAATCCTGTTAAAACGGTGTCGACTGATCCTGCGAGATTTTCGATTTGTGCTT
The DNA here is from genome assembly GCA_943330985.1 of Chitinophaga pinensis. The sequence goes on along the minus strand of CALQJV010000279.1, from coordinate 1,605 downwards.
TCAGGGGTTTTATCGCTTCTTTAATTTCGTCAGTAATTCCACCTTCTCGAACTGCTTTTAGCGTGTCACCTCTTTCAGCCATAACGCTCGATTTGCCGAGTGATAATTCCATCGTACGGGTTCCAAGTAAATCTTGTACGATGTGCGCTTCAGAATCTTTCGGGATGTTGAGGTCGTCGTTATCAATTAAGAATTTAACAAGCACTTTGTATGATCCTTCTTTCAAGAATCCAACTTTGTCTACAATTCCAACTTGAAATCCATTTACTTGAACGCGAGCAGACGGCATAAGTTGGTCCACATTGTCGAAAACTGCATAATACGATCTCGAAGGCGAGAAAATATTTTTCCCTTTTAGGAAATTAAATCCAAAATACAAAAGGAGGATACCCAATGTTACAACTATTCCAACACGAACTTCTCGAGTTAATTTCATATATTTTATTTTCGTAGTTAGGGTCAGTTAGGTTGAGTTAATTGAGCTTCTTGCAAAGAAATTCGGTTGTTATTTTTAAAGGCAACCACAAATGCATCATCAAATCCGGCTTTTTTTAAATCGGAGAGCAATTTAAGGGCATCTTCTTGTTTATCGCATTTTCCGATGGTATATTTCCAAGATTTATTGAATTTATATTCCCAAACATCTGATCTGCCTTTGAATCGAGACGATTTTAATGAAATCTTCTCAGGAGATGTAAATACCTGAATTCGAAAAACAATTCCTGCATTATCAGACTCTTTTTCTGGTTTATTGCTGCTTGTATTTTCACTTTGAGCAACTGAATTTTGTCCAGTTTGTTTTTCATCTTTTTGATTTACCTGTTCTTCGTCTTCAGGCATTTTTAAATCATGATGTTCGCTACTACCATCAATCCAACTTTTATAAGTGTTGAGTGCTCGCAATATAGAATTGGCTATTTTTTGTTGTCCAGCACTTGACTTTAAATATTTCTCTTCTTCACCATTTGTCAGAAATCCGGTTTCAATTAAAACACTTGGCATCGTTGTTCTATAAAGTACAAGAAATCCTGCCTGTTTTACCCCTCTATTGTGCCGTGAAGCATGATGTTTAAATTCGTGTTGTAAACGATCTGCGAAATATAAACTCTGGTCGAGAAATGCATTTTGATAGAGTGAAAAAATAATATTCGCTTCTGCGCTATTCGGATCGAAGCCATCGTACTTGCGTTGGTAATTATCTTCTTGAAGAATAACCGCATTTTCGCGTTTCGCAACATTTAAATTGTCTTTACTTTTATGCAAGCCCATTACAAATGTTTCTGCGCCAAATGCTGCTTTGTCGCCACTATTACAGTGAATGCAAATAAATAAATCGGCCTTGTTCTCGTTTGCAATTTGCGCTCTACGATACAACTCCACAAACACATCTGTTTTTCTTGTATAAATTACTTTTACATCCGAAAAATTGGCTTCTATGAGTTTTCCAAGTTTTAAGGAAACGGCCAAAGCAACATTCTTTTCGTAAGCCCCTGATCCATGGCATCCGCTATCATGTCCACCATGACCTGGATCAATAACAATTGTTCTAACTCCCGATTCCCGATGATTTTTTTTATCAGCAAATAAATTGGGGACAAAAGCCAG
>CALQJV010000278.1 GCA_943330985.1 Chitinophaga pinensis | reverse complement strand
TAGAGCGCCACCTTGCCAAGGTGGAGGTCGCGGGTTCGAGCCCCGTTTTTCGCTCAAAAGGGGAATTAGCTCATTTGGCTAGAGCGCTTGCCTGGCAGGCAAGAGGTGACCGGTTCGAATCCGGTATTCTCCACCAATAAAATAAGGGGTTTCAGCGATGTGCCCCTTTTTTATTTTTTGAATTGTAACACATTTGTAACACAAATCTCTGCTTAGCACTAAAAAAGCAAAAGGCCATCTAACAGATGGCCTTTTGGTTTTATTTGAATGAAGGAGTGCGTTGTGTCTATTTTATGACCGCAAAACGATGACTTGCTTGTTTATCATTTTCAATTTGCTGCAATAAATAAATTCCTGATTGCAGTTCTGTATTCGGAATTAATTCAGCAGCATTAGACCCTTTACTGATGGATATTTCCTGCCCAGAAATTGAAAACAATTTAAATTGAGAACCATTCACCGAATTTGGATTTTTTATGTGGATTGCATTTTGAGAGAACCACACTAGCATTTCTTCATTATTAATGTTTGATAATCCTGCAGTAGATCCTTCATTAATCCAGTTTACAATGGCAGCATCTCCGGGAGCAACAGGACTATCATAATATCCAACCCAGTTTCCTTGAGCGTCGATTAAAAACTTGTTGAAATTCCAGGTAACGGCGGCGTCAGATACACCATTTATATTGCCTCGTTGAAGCCATTTGTATACAGCAGAAGTATCGCCCGTTTTAATTGAAATCCGTGACATCATTTGAAATGTTACATTGTAATTACCTGTACAAAAATCCAAAATAGTAGAATCTGAACCTGGATCTTGAGCTCCGAAGTCGTTGCATGGGAAACCAATAATTTCAAATCCAGCACCTCCGTATTGAAGATACAATGCTTCTAAGTCATTAAATTGATGTGTATATGCACAAAAGCTTGCTGTATTAACCACCAAAAGTTTTTTTCCTGCATATTGAGAAAGCGAAATGGTGTCTCCTGCAATGGTAACAGCTTCCAAATCATGAAAACTCATCAATTGTTGAGATTTTCCTTGATTGAAAATGAAAAAAATAAGGATTGCGGTAAGGATTTGTTTCATGGCTTATATTTTGGGGAACAAATGTACTGCTATTATCGATTCTTTGAAGTGGAAATAAAACCCGCTTATCCTAAACGCAAAAAAGCCCTAACATTTGAAAAATGCTAGGGCAGAAATTTATAACGATAACCTTATTTACTAACAAGCGCAAAGGGATTTGCGAGATTTGAATAACTCTTTAAGTCCATTTTTATTGACCCAACTACAACATCCGCTTGAAGTCTAACCGGAATTCTATTAATATCATCACTCACCCATAGAGTTAAATCGTCTTCTTCTTTAAAGACACGTCCTTGTTGAATTAATGGATGTATTTTGATGCATCGTATTTTACCTGCTCTTGTGCTAATAACCTCTCTTCCTACAAGCTTTATTTTCAAAGGGAAAAGTTCCTCGTCGAAAAATGTTTGAATGGTAATAACATCACCAATTTTCACCCCATCTAAATTTAAATTTCTGGCATAATAAAATGCAGATAAAATATCGTGCGTTGCATTGGGAATTGTAAATACTTTTCCGGGAGTACTTCTTGGTCCATCTGTCCCAGAACGTTTAACATTGACCGATTTTGCTGTTTGATTGAATCGATAATCTTGGTCGATAATAAAACCGCCTTCATTCACCCTTCTCATAAAAAAATGAGGTAATAAAGTTTGCTCATCTATATAGGAATCATAACGATCGCGCACTTTGAAAAACCAGTCGAACGCGTTTTTTGAATTTCCTGTTCCAACAACATGATAACACGATGAATTATTAAACTTGATACTATCTTTAGCAATGGTAATAGTTGCTTCGCCTGCATCAATTAAACCATAATGAACTCGATAGGTAAGGACTTCGCCGCGTTTAAAGGCTTTATTCGGATTGAGGGGTTGTGAAGATAGATTCCCAAAAATGAAAATGCTAAGAACATAGATGCAAACTCTCATAATCAATATTTTCGGGACGCAGGCAAAGGCTGTGCCATCATATTACTTAATTAAAATTTGCTTCAAACTCTCGGGCAAACAAACTTAAGAACAAGGACTTCACATCTTCCATACTTATGTTAGGATTATTTACTTCGTTAGATAAATTGGTCACTGACTTAGCTTCAATTCCGCATGGAATTATATGATTGAAAAACGAGAGCTCATTGGAGACATTCAATGCAATTCCATGCATGGTAACCCATCGGCTACACTTTACTCCCATTGCACAAATTTTACGCGCTTTTTCGGTGTTTGCATCTATCCACACTCCTGTAAAGCCAGGAAATCTTTCAGCTTCAACATTGTATTGATGAAGCAATTGAATAACTACTTCTTCTAATTTTCTTAGGTATAAATGAATATCTGTAAAGAAATTTTCAAGGTCTAATAATGGATAAACTACTAGTTGGCCAGGACCATGATGAGTAATGTCGCCGCCTCGATTTATCTTATAGAATTGAGCCCCAAGTTGATTGAGTTGATCATTGTCAATTAATAAATTGTCTTCAGATCCACTTTTACCTAATGTATAAACGGGAGGATGTTCGCAGAATATTAAATAATTAGGAACTAAGGTTTGCTCCAAATTATTTCGATTGTTTAACTTAATTGAAATAATCTCAGCAAATAATTTCTCTTGATAATCCCAAGCTTCTTTGTAATCAATTAATCCCAACTCAATTAACTGAATGTTTCGGTTGGGGGTATCGTAGGTCATTGCAAGTTTGATAATTCGTTTTTTAAGCGATTGATTACATTGATTTCAATTGCATCAACATTGCGTTCAACGGATGCAAACCACGAAATCCAATCACCCAAATTAATCCACCAAATCATACGTTGCATTGGACTATCCCCTTTTGATTTCAGAACAATTGTTTTACCAGCAAAGCCAAAGATAATATCCTTACAAATATCCATGCGTTTGGCTGTTCGATAATATTCATCAGCATTGCGCATAAAAATAGCAGCAATTTGTGGCGATTTTTCTACCCAACCAACCAACTCATTGTGGTTCATTTCGGGCATTACATGATGCCAACATAACATTTTCGAGTTTTCGTTTAATTGTTGACGAAAACGAACAGCGACGCCTTCATATCCAACGCTCGTGTATATAACTGGTA
>CALQJV010000277.1 GCA_943330985.1 Chitinophaga pinensis | reverse complement strand
ATTTGTTTAATTCCGGGAAATTTACCGATGCTGAAATAGAATACCGCAAAGGATTGGCAAAGAAGCAAGACTCGTGGACCGGTAAATTTAACTTGGCTGATGCCTTATACAAACAGAATAAATACAAAGAAGCTTCCGTTATTTTAGATTCTTTGAGCAAGAGCACTAAAAATAATAAGCAACTTTCTTCGGTTTACCACAACATGGGGACTGCCCAACTCAAAAACAAAGAGTACGAACAAAGTGTCGAGTCGTTTAAGAAAGCTCTCAAACTTGACCCTAAAGCAGAAGATTCTCGCTACAATTTATCCTATGCTTTGCAAAAATTAAAGCAGGAAAAGCAACAAAAACAACAAAAGCAGCAACAACAAGACAAGAAACAAGATCAAAAACAAGATCAGAAACAAAATCAAGAAAAGCAGAAAGATCAAAAGCAAGAAGAACAGAAGAAGCAAAATCTCAATCGCGAAGAAGCCGAACGCATGTTGGATGCATTAAATCGTGATGAGAAAGAGTTGCGGAAAAAAACTGAAAAGAAAGCAAACAAAAACGGTCAAGCCGGTAGCGGAAAAGATTGGTAATAATTGGAATATGAAACGTTTATTGATTCTGGTATTATTGATGCATTTTACTCAAATTCACTTTGGACAGGAAGTGCGTTTTAGTGGAGTAGTTTCAAAGAATAAAGTTGCAGTTGGTGAGCAATTCCGACTAACTTATTCGGTCAATGTTAGTGCTTCGGGTTTTACTGGACCCGATTTAAGTGCATTCGATTTGTATTCGGGCCCGAATCAAAGTTCGAGCATGCAAATTATTAACGGCGCGGTTTCACAAAGTCTTACTTATTACTATGTCTTATCTCCAAAAAAAGAAGGCAAATTCACAATCAAGCCGGCAGTATTGAACGTGGCAAATGGCCGTGTAAAATCCAATGAAATTCCAATTGAAGTTGTAAAAGGCAATCCACAACAATCCACACAAAATCCATCGAAGAATCAATCTGGAAATCAGGGAAATCAAACTACTACAACCAATACCGGTGATAAATTATTTATCAAAGCATTTCTCAATAAATCATCCGTTTACTTGGGTGAACAGGTCACTGTAACTTATAAAATTTTCTCCAAATATGGTCAAATCAATTTCTCCGATTTAAAATTGCCAACATATAATGGCTTTTATACCGAAGATGTTCCAATGACCAAGAACGATAAGCTGGAAGTTGAGAATTATAATGGTAGTCAATATTACACTGCCGAATTAAAACGCACTTTATTGTTTCCACAAAAAAGCGGGAAACTTGAAATTCCCTCCTTGGATGCAACGTGCAATGTTCGCGAAAAGGTGCAATCGCAGAATTTCTTTGAGCAGTTTATGGGTGGTGGGTATCGCGACGTGCAGGTGAAAGTGAAGAGTCAAGATCAAACCTTAACCGTTTTACCTCATCCCGATGCTGGTAAACCTGCCGATTTTAAAGGGGCCGTAGGTGAATTTTCGATTAAAGCAGAAGTCGATAAATCCAAAGTGCGTTCGGGTGATCCCGTCAATTTAAAATTTACTATTACAGGTAAAGGAAATATCAAATTGTTAGAGGCTCCAGTTCTCACATTTCCCAACGAATTTGAAGCGTACGATCCGCAAACCAAGGACAATATTCGTGTTTCGGATGGTTCCATGTCAGGCACACGAACATTTGAATACCTGCTCATCCCTCGCGCTGGCGGTGAGTATTTTATTGGACCATTCAGCTTTTCGTATTTCTCTCCGAGCAAACGTTCATATCAAACTGTAAGTGTTGCTCGCATTGCCATTCAAGTAGAAAAATCGGCTGGTGATCAAACTTCTACTGCTCGTTCGGGAAATTCATCTGCTCCCAAGCAACTAGCTACCGATATCCGATTCAATAAAAAACGCGTTAGCGAATTAGAAGAGATTAACCAATCGCCTTTCTTGTTTTCAGGAGCTTTCTTTTTGTTTTCATCCATCGCTCCCTTGAGTTTAATTCTGCTATTATTATTGCGTCGTCGCGACAAAGAACGTTCTTCCAATAGTTCATTTTACCGTATGAAAGGTGCAGGAAGTGTTGCCCAAAAACGCATGAAACGTGCGGGTGAATTACTTAAAGAAAATAAGAAGGATGCGTTTTACGACGAAGTGTTTTTTGCTTTGTACGGGTATTTGTCTGATAAACTTCAAATCCCATCTTCCGAATTATCTCGGTCAACTATTTCGCAATACATGCAGCAACGAAACATGCCTGAAGCCGATTTAACGGAGTTAATACGATTACTCGATGCTTGTGAATTTGCTCGCTTTGCTCCAGGTGCAGATTCAGGAATGCAGCAAGTTTATAACGATTCTATAGCATTATTAACGCGTACCGAAAATTACTTAAAGTCATGAGAAAAATTTTATTGTTCTTGTTTCTTATTCAACATTGTTTGGTTTTCTCAGCCAATCCAGAACAGGTTTTCGATGCTGCTGATAAATCATACATTCAAGGTGATTACAAATCAGCTGTTTTAAAGTACGAACAGATTTTATCCGACAATAAAGTCTGTAATACCGAATTGTATTTCAATTTGGGGAACGCATATTTTAAACTCACCGATTATCCCAATGCAATCCTAAACTATGAGCGTGCATTGAAATTGAATCCAAACGATGAGGATATTCGGTTTAACATCAGTATTGCTAATTCGCGCTTAGAAGATAAAATTGAAACGGTGCCTGAACTTTTTTACAAGCGTTGGTTTGTATCAATCCGAGAAATGGCATCAGCGGATGCTTGGGGTATCGTATTTATCGTTTCATTGTTGATCTGCTCAGCTTGTTTTTTTCTTTATGTTTTAGGGAATGCGATTGTATATAGAAAACTTGGATTTTATGCGGGTTTACTCATGTTAATCGCCTCTTGTTTGTTTCTTAGTTTGGGAATCTCGATGTATAAGCAACAAACAAATCATAATCAAGCAATTGTCTTTTCGGGTAGTGTTCCCGTTAAAAGTTCTCCAGTTGATAGTGGAACGAGTTTGTTTGTCATTCACTCAGGAACCAAGGTAAATCTCATTGATGAATTAGGCGATTGGGTGAAAATTCAATTGGCCGACGGCAATGAAGGTTGGCTTCCATTATCCGATTTAGAACGCATATAAGTCATTTATTAAAGCTCATCTTTTGTTCCTTACACAT
>CALQJV010000276.1 GCA_943330985.1 Chitinophaga pinensis | reverse complement strand
TGCATTTGCATTAATGATTCAAAGTTGCTCGATTTTAAAAACTAACAAAGGAGCTGATTCAATTCATTCGCAAGTTGTTTCCAGTAATTTATTATCGAATATTGATAATAGATTACTGGAACAAAATGTAATCTATGATGACTCCTTAATTGTTTTTGAAGATTCTTTATTTAATGTTTTAGATTCGAATTTTAATGAAATTTCCTTGAGTGAATTTCAACGTTATAAAAACAACTACAAATTAAGTTGCGAGATTGATTCTGGGCATTTTATTAAGGGCTCTGGGTTAAATGTCTTACATGTTTGTGATGAAGTTTGTGACACGTATATTGAAGAGAAATCATCCAATAAAATACTCTTAATGCCTTCGGGATATGATGCTGGAATATTAGCAATGTCACTTTCTCAGGATTGCAATAAATTATTGGTCTGCTCATCGTATGATGGTCCCGATTATGCGGATTATTATGAAGATCGTGCAGTTGTAATTATATTCAAAATATCCAAAGAATATGGATTGAAAGGAATACAACCAGCATTTAAATTTTTCACAAAAGATTGGTCGATTGCTGACATTGTATGGGTTAATAATAAAACAATTGCATTAAAAATATACGAGGAGCAACATGGGGAAGATGGAATTGATATTCAATTCAAATACTTCAAAATGGATTTAAACAAATGAATTTTAATGAAACACAATAACGGCTCAATATTCAATTGTTAATTATTCTAATTTGAAATAGTATCAATTATTAATACATTGCAAGCATAAATTACTTGCTGTTTTTCCTCTTTCCAATATCCATCAACGATTGAATCTTTTGATTTAAGCTAGACATTAAACCATTGAACCTATGAATGAAATTATCTGTCCCAATTGTAAAAAAGCGTTTAAGGTAGATGAAGCTGGATTTGCCGATATTCTCAAACAAGTTCGTGATCATCAGTTTGAAGAAGAGTTAACAAATAGGTTGAATTTGGCGGAAAAGGATAAAGAGAATGCAGTGAAACTTGCAGAAGCAAATCTTCGGAATTCCATGCAAGAATCACTTTTGAAAAAGGATAGTGAGATTATTTCATTGAAAGCGAAAAGTGAGAAAGATCTTTCAGAGAAACTAAATGCAAAGGAGTCTGAATTAGCGGAGTTGAAGGCGAAAATTGAAAATGCTGATTTGGATAAAAAACTCGCTATTTCGGAAGTGACGAAGATATTGGAAAAAGAACGAGACGATTTGGCAAATGTGGTGAAGACAGTAGAATTAGAAAAGCAAAATCTTGAAAGTTCATTGATACAAAAATATTCTACTGAATTGCAAAACAAGGATGTGATTATTAAATATAAGGATGAGGAGCTTGAGCGTGTAAAGGATATGAAGTTGAAACTTTCAACAAAAATGTTGGGTGAAACGCTAGAGCAACATTGTGAAATAGAGTTTAATAAACTTCGTGCTACCGCATTTCCAAATGCCTATTTCGAAAAAGACAATAACTCAAGCTCCGGCAGTAAAGGAGATTTTATTTACAAGGAGCATGATGGAGCTGGAAATGAAATTATTTCCATCATGTTTGAGATGAAAAATGAAGCGGATCAAACATCAACTAAAAAGAAAAACGAGGATTTCTTTAAAGAATTGGACAAAGATCGCAATGAAAAAAAATGCGAGTTTGCTGTTCTTGTTACTTTATTGGAAGCGGAAAGCGAATTGTACAATTCTGGAATTGTAGATGTTTCATATAAATATTCCAAAATGTATGTGGTAAGACCTCAGTTTTTCATTCCAATCATTACGCTTCTTCGCAATGCAGCATTAACTTCACTTAAATACAAGGCAGAATTGGCTTTGGTGAAAAGTCAAAATATCGACATCACCAATTTTGAAGAGAAAATGAACAAGTTCAAAGAAGGATTTGCTAAGAACTATGATTTGGCAAGTCGTAAATTTAAAGATGCAATTGATGGAATTGATAAGACCATCAAAGAATTGGAAAAAACAAAAGCTGCATTATTATCATCTGAAAATAATCTTCGCCTTGCCAATGAAAAAACCGAAGATTTAACCATTAAGAAATTAACTCATGGCAATCCCACAATGAAAGCCAAGTTTGATGAACTTAAATAAAATTTATGCAATCACCTGTTTTGAATTTCGATGATTTTGAATTGCCATTTTTAACTGAAACTACAAGTGAAGAGTCTGGAGATGATGAAGAGGAATTGGAAGCCCTTGAGGCTAAAGAGAAAATGGAATCGTTGATTCCAGATTCGGCCTATTGCTTAGGTCTGCTTGAAGCTGAAATTGACAATTGGACTTCTTGGAGTCTAAAAGATGAGTATTATATCTACCCATTAAACAATGAGGAATACGACTGGGCATTATTTCGAATAAGTTGGGATGATAATTGGGGAAGGTGGGATTGGAGTTTTGATTGCCGCTTAAAGGACGGTTCTGTTAATTATAGAGAGGCTGCTCGGATTATACTTCCAGCTCTTTGGGAGAAATGGGGATTGGATATACATGATTCAGAAAACGAACATTACTTAGAGTTTCTACAAGGTGTATAGAATGTAGAAAACAAAACAGTATAGAAAATTAAACCAGCCTAAACCACTTTAAATTAGGTTAAAATTGGATATAGTCCTGATATAACGATTTGTTTTATCAGTAGACCCAAACAAGCCAAATCTGGTATGCTGTTCACATTATTACCACAGATATTCCCAAAAAAAACTTCTTTGCTAGCTGAATTTCAGTCGTCTTGATCCAGCTAGGATTGTTTTATTTCTCAATTTTTCGATTGACTAATATTTATTAAAAAATAAAAACAATTAAATTTCAGCTAAATAAATTGAAAAGATTTAATTCTTTACAATTTTAATTGATTTATTAAAGTTGTTTTCTAAGGTTAATAAATACATGCCAACAGGAAATTCTTGTAGAGAAATCATTTGTAAATCCGAATGAATTTTTCCAGATAAAACCAAAATTCCAGTGGAATTATAAACTTGATAATTGTTCCCGAGCAGCTCAGAATTCGCCTTAATAATAATATTATCTGCAGTTGGATTCGGATAAATCGAAACATTATTTGTCAGTGCATCCATTCCTAAAACGACTTCTACAAACAACGTAGCAACTTCTGAGGTGCTTGAGCAAGATGACGTTGAAACGATACAGCGAAATAATTGGT
>CALQJV010000275.1 GCA_943330985.1 Chitinophaga pinensis | reverse complement strand
GGCCGTCTCGAAAAACTAGATGCCAAGGCATTTCAAGTAAAAACAGTGCATTTAAAAGGCACTATTCTCGATGTTCGAAATGCAGATGAATTTAAATCCGAACACATCAAAGGTGCTAAAAACATCGATTGGGATTCGAAAACGTTCAAGGAGATTGCCAAAAAACTTCCGCATTACGAACCCGTTTTTATTTATTGCCAAAGCGGTTACCGCAGCAACTTGGCCGCTGAATGGTTTTTGGAAGAAGGCTTTTCGACGGCCATTGTGTTGGATAATGGTATCGATTCATGGAAGGATGCTGGATTGCCAATTGAAGTTTTAGTGGCTCCTGGAAAGAAAGCGGAGAGCTCGTATGAGTAGTGAGTGGAAAGTTAAAAGTTAAAAGTTTTAAAGGAGAAAGTTAATCAGTTCTTGCTGAGGCATTTTGCAGAAGCTTAGAAATGATTAATCCCGAGTTGAGCCATAAGCGAACCTCGGGATTGATTTAGTAGAAGAAATTAAAAGTTGAAAATTAAAAGTTGAAAGTTAAAAGTTGAAAGTTAAAAGGAGTTGGAAGTTTTAAAGTTTAAAGTTCCATTCGTTAAAGATGGCATTGAAATGAATTTGATTTGATGAATTTTTTGCTACTAATTCGTGTACATAAAAAACATTTAAAATGCCGATTCCAAATAGCAAAGAGGAATTAATCAAAGACATAAATGAGACGTACGAAAAATTACAAATAGAACTCGTAACGATTTCTATTGAATTATCCGAAAACTTAGAAATTCAAGGCCACTCCAAGAATTCAGAAATTAGCATCAATAATTTACTTGCCTATTTAATTGGTTGGGGACAATTGGTATTGAAATGGCACACTCATAAAGTGGAAGGCATTGATTGTGAATTCCCTGAAAAAGGCTTCAAATGGAATGAATTGGGTTTGCTTGCCCAAAAGTTTTACACCGATTTTGAAAACGATAATTATCAATCACTTCAATTAAAATTAGATAATACAGTAAAGGAAATATTAAGTTTAATTGAATCTAAATCGAATAATGAGTTATACGAAACATCTTGGTATAAATCATATACATTGGGAAGGATGATCCAACTTAATACTTCTTCGCCCTATAAAAATGCACGATTGAAAATTCGGAAATGGAGAAATGATTATTCCAAATAGGGATCATCGAAATAAAGTAATTCTTCAAAATATATTATTTTGAATCAAATAAAAAATCCCGATTACCATAGTAACCGGGATTTCAATTGTTAGAAAATTGATCTTTTATTTTTCAACAGAAAATTTAAATGATTGATTTGATTTACTATCATTTAAAGAGATAAAATATAAACCTGAATTTAAATTTGAAACATTTACATTCAAATTATTTTCTCCAATTTCACTTTTGAAATTCGAATTTTGCAGAACCAAGCGTCCAGAAATATCCGTAACAGAAACTGTTAAATTTCTTGATGACTTAGCAACAAAGCGAATAGTTAAATTTGAGTTTGTTGGATTTGGGAAAAGCATTGCATTATCAAATGTTTCTATTCCAGTTGAAGCAGATAGCATTAATCCATCAAACAAAGATTCTGTAAAACTCGCTCCTGTTAATACAACCGAAGTATTTGCAGGACGATAATCGGGCGTTAAAAAATCGTATGGCGTTGTTAGGATACCTGTTGTTGAAACGAGTGAATCGTTGTTATTCGCTCCAAACCAAGTATGAATATCGAAGGTACTTGTAGAAGACACTTCACATACATTGTTGGAAGTATTCCCTGCTAAAACATTGTGTTTAAAACCAATTGCACCTGCAGCAGCATTAGCTTCACAAGCTGTTCCATCAATCATTACGCCTTTTACATGATCCATGAAAAGACTATTAAAAATATTTAAGTGAGAATTACGACGAATACGAGCAGCACGACGGTAACCCGAAGCAATTGTTGCAGAAGAACTAACATCGCCACGAAGCGGTCCAACAATAGTAACATTTGAGAAAATAGCCGAAGTGTAGGGTGTTGCTTCATCACCAGCAGCATCATTGTCCGATTCAAAACCTTCGGAAGTTGATACAGTGGGATCGTCCGAAATTTCTGGATCGCGCACACTTAAAGCGAATTGAACATTTCCGCGGTATCCAAAATCTGTATCAAAATCATCATCCAAACAACGGTATGCAACCAAGTTTTTGCAGTTTACAGTTCCGCCAAACCACTCATAAGCATCGTCATTGGCATAAGAGACTTGAATGTGGTCGATGGTAGTTCCGCGTCCTACTCCACCAAAAGTTAGTCCGTTAATTTCTTTGTTTTGCTGATAAATAAATCCACCAAATTCGATTCGAACAAATTGAAGTGTTCCTGAATTATCATTATCGTCGGGTGTTGTTCCTCCTCCAAATTGAGTATTTGCAGTTGGTGCGATACCTTCAATGTTTGCGAAACCTCCTACACTATTAATGCTAGCTCTTCCTAATAAAATAACTCCACCCCAGTCGCCTAATAAACGGCTTCCAACGGGCTGACTAGATGTAAAAACAATGGGTTGAGATGCAGTTCCAATAGCATTGATTTTTGCTCCTTGAGTAATAAATAATCCCGAACCATCAGTATTAATATCTCCACGAATTACAGTTCCTGGTTCAATAGTTAATACGGCATTGTTCTGAACATAAATTTGTCCTTGCAAGAGATACACATTGTTTGCAGTCCATGTTGTGTTTGTGGTAATATTGGCACTAACATTTACTGATGGATTTGCATAAGTTGCATTTTGAGGATCCCAATTACACCAGCCATCTGTCCACATAGCTGCTGGAGCAGGAGCAAATGCACCACGATAATTGGTTGCTGTAAAGAATTCATTTTGGGCCATCGAAATCAAACCCATTGAAATAATGAAAATGGAAGTAAATAGTTTCTTCATGTTTTTAGATTTTAAGCAAACTTAACACGTCAATTGAAACCGCAGGTAAATTCAATTTTATCTTTAAGAGTTTTAATGATTATTAAAATGTTAAGCAACCGAAACATAAAATTAACATTCAATTAGAATTCTATAATATAAGTTATAGGCCGTTATTTCACCTCTATATTTCAGATGAACGACCTTAAAAAATTATTAACTCAACGATGAATATTTAAATGTTAAATTACTTTGAATCTATAATAATTAGCTTCATTAATGAATTAATAATTTCTT
>CALQJV010000274.1 GCA_943330985.1 Chitinophaga pinensis | reverse complement strand
TGTATTCAAAGAGGTTGCCGATAAAGTGTATGCTCAAAACATCGAAATACAGGAAAGTAAACCCAAGGCATTAGCAACAGCTGCTTCAAAGAAAAGCTTTTCAGGGATTGGGAAAGATGTTGCTCAACTTATGAAGAGAACTGGGATGCAGGGTGCAATTCCTGCGGATGAGGATTGGGTTCAGGTTTCTTTAGCTGGAAACAAAGCGTTCGTAAAACCGCAGGCAATGTTAAGTAATCAGGTTCCAGATGTTCGTGGATTGGGCTTGAAAGACGCGATTTATTTATTAGAAAACCAAGGTCTTCGTGTTCGAATTGTTGGGCGGGGAACTGTGAAATCACAATCTGTACCTGCCGGGTTTCCAATTACAAAAGACATGGTAGTATTAATCGAATTAACCTAAATGAGACTGCTACGCGACATATTATATAAGGCAGGAGCAATTGAGTTGCATGGCTCAACCAATCTTGCAATCCTGTCTGTAACTGCCGATTCTCGTAAAGTTGAGAAGAATGGTTTATTTGTAGCTGTTAGAGGAATACAATCTGATGGCCATGCATATATTACTGCTGCCGAAGAACTTGGAGCAATTGCCATTGTGTGCGAAGAACTGCCCAAAATACTTCGAGATAAAGTAACTTATGTAATTGTAAAGGATTGCACTTTTGCATTAGGAACTATTGCCTCCAATTTTTTTGATAATCCATCATCACGCTTAAAAGTTATTGGTGTTACGGGCACGAATGGCAAAACCACGATCGCAACCTTGCTTTTTGAATTGTTTTCAAAACTCGATCATACCTGTGGTTTACTATCGACTGTTAAAAATCAAATTGGAGATCTTGTAATTCCTTCAACCCATACAACACCCGATCCTGTTCAACTTCAAGCATTACTCGATCGTATGGTGAAAGCGGGTTGTTCGTATGTTTTTATGGAAGTGAGTTCTCATGCTGTTGATCAGCATCGAATTCAAGGGATTGATTTCGCTGGTGCCGTATTTACTAATTTGACTCACGATCATCTCGATTACCACAAAACTTTTGAGAATTATTTTGCTGCCAAACAACGCTTTTTCACAGAATTATCATCCGATGCTTTTGCACTCGTAAATAGGGACGATGATTTTGGTTTAGCCATGGCTGATCATACAAAAGCCACTATAAATACATATGGGTTAAGTCAAGGTGCCGATTTTTCATGCCGCATTATTGAAAAAGAATTAGCTGGAATGCATTTGCGCATTGACGAACAAGAAGTTTGGACTTCGCTAATAGGAACATTCAATGCATATAATTTATTAGCAGTTTACGCTGTTGCAGTGCTCCTCGGTCAAGACAAGGTGAATACGCTCACAGCATTAAGTACCTTAAAAAGTGTTGAAGGCCGCTTTCAGTATATTCAATCGAATAATAGAATTACCGCAATTGTTGATTATGCGCATACTCCTGATGCATTACATAATGTATTGCGAACAATCAATGAACTCCGCACTGGGAATGAGCAAGTAATTGCCTTGGTGGGTTGCGGTGGCGATCGTGATGCTTCTAAAAGACCCGAAATGGCGCGTATTGCTTGCGACTTAAGTGATCGAGTTATTCTAACTTCTGACAACCCGCGTTCGGAAGATCCGGATGAAATTATTCGGCAAATGAAAGCTGGGGTAGATGCTGTGAACTACAAAAAAGTGCTTTCCATTTCCGATAGACGTGAAGCAATTCATACAGCTTGTGCGCTCAGTAAGCCGGGCGATATAATTCTTGTTGCAGGTAAAGGACATGAAAAATACCAAGAAATAAAAGGAATAAAATATCCATTCGATGATATGGATGAACTGAACCAAACATTTAATATACAAGGAAGCTGATGCTATATTATCTATTTGATTATCTCGATAAAAACACCGATTTGCCGGGTGTTGGTTTGTTCCAGTTTATCTCTTTTCGTGCGTCGATGGCATTGATTCTCTCATTGGTCATTTCATTGGTATTTGGGAAAAAGATTATCCGATATCTGCAAGTAAAACAAGTTGGAGAAACAATCCGTGATTTGGGTCTTCAAGGTCAAATGAGCAAACAAGGAACCCCAACCATGGGCGGACTCATTATTTTATCCTGTATACTTCTGCCTACGCTATTATTTGCCAAGCTTCATAACGTTTACATTATTGCACTTATCGTTTCAACAATAGGCTTAGGAGCCATTGGTTTTTTGGACGATTATATAAAAGTATTTAAGAAAAATAAGGAAGGTTTGGCTGGTCGGTTTAAGGTTGTTGGCCAAATCAGTGTAGGGATTTTTGTAGGGTTGATTTTGTATTTCCATCCACAGGTAACCATCCGCCGCCAAATTGTGGGAATTGAAAATTCGGTCCAAGTGAATACCACCGATCGTATGGCTGAGCACACAGAGAAATATGTAGATGCGAAAGCACCCATCACGACCATTCCATTTGTTAAAAATCACGAGTTCAATTATGCTAAAATCCTTGCATTCCTTGGTGATAACTATGAGAAATGGGCCTGGATTATTTTCATTCCGATTGTTATTTTCATCATAACTGCTGTTTCCAACGGTGCAAATATGACCGATGGCTTAGATGGTTTGGCAGCCGGAACCACAGGAATAATCGGGTTTGTGCTTGCTTTGTTTGCTTACGTTTCGGGTAACCTCATTTTTGCCGATTACCTCGATATCATGTATATCCCCAATTCGGGTGAAATTGTAATCTACATGAGCGCCTTTGTAGGTGCATGTGTTGGCTTTTTATGGTACAACAGTTATCCAGCCCAAATATTTATGGGTGATACCGGAAGCTTGGCATTGGGAGGAATCGTTGCGGTTGTTGCCATTATGCTTCGTAAAGAACTTCTGATTCCAATTCTTTGTGGAATTTATCTCATCGAAAATCTGAGTGTAATTCTTCAAGTAAGTTATTTCAAATACACCAAGAAACGCTATGGCGAAGGACGACGCATCTTTCGCATGGCACCTCTTCATCACCATTTTCAAAAAATGGGATTTCATGAATCCAAAATTGTTGCCCGTTTCTGGATTGTTGGGATTGCTTTAGCTGTATTAACCATTGTGACTTTAAAACTTCGTTAACCTTGAACGAGAATAAACATATAGCCATTCTAGGAGCCGCCGAAAGCGGTTTGGGTGCTGCCGTATTGGCAAAACTCAAGGGCTTTA
>CALQJV010000273.1 GCA_943330985.1 Chitinophaga pinensis | reverse complement strand
TTAAATAATTCAATATGAATGTAAAACCAGAAATTAAATTTGGAGCAATTGGGGCTATACTATTGATTTTCTGGACACTCATCCAATATTATTTAGGATTCCATTCTCATAATTTGCACTTGGAATTTTTATCAGGCTATGGGAATTCACTGATTATTTTCATAATGCTTTTTTTGGGTATTCGAGAAAAACGAAGTGATTGGGGAAAGAAATTTACCTTAAGAAAAGGTTTGAAGAGCGGCATTTATCAACTTGTGCTTACAGCTTCTATTGCATCTATTTTTATGTTTATCTATAGCTATAAGATAAATAATATGTGGGTAGAACGAATGGTTCAATGGAAACAAGAACATGGAAGTTCAAGTGTATTCTTCATTAAAGTATCAGGCGATCAAGAAACCAATTTGGCCATATTAAGCAACACCGAAACACATCTTTGTCTCTATTTTTTAGGCATCATCATTATAGGTACTAGTTTGGCTTTCATGATTTCAGGGACTTTATTGAAAAATAAATCGACCGAAAGCAAAGCTTAGATTTGAAAGAATCCTCAAATTCTTTTAGTTGTAATAACCTTTTACTTTTTTGAAGCGATGAAATTACTCAAAGCTTGTCGGTCCATACTCGAAGAAAAGAGAGGGCTTAATTCAAAAAAATAATTCTCTTTATCCGAAACAAAATCGAACGCAAATTTTGCAAAATTCAACTTATCGCTTGAAGCACTGAATAATGCAACGATTTGTTTAATCTGATTGGATTTATAGCATGAAAAACGAGGGATTTGATCACGAGCAATATTCAATCGAGATGATGAAGATGATTCTGCAGCAAGTGGATCTTTGATTGTTTTGAATTCCATATCATTCACTTGGCAAACAGGCTTAACTGGAACAATTTGGCTTGCCTTGCGCATCTGTATTAAAAATTCCTGAAGAGCTGCTTGATTGGGAATATGTGTAAATACCTGTTTTGCGAAATCGAAATTCGCCTCATCATAGACACGTAAGTAAGCTTTTTTCAATAGTTCTAATCGGTTATTTTCAATAGTTAATGAGGTTGATAGTTTCATTGCTTGTGCAGTTGAAAGACAGGTTCGGGTTGCCAAAGAAATTGCATAGTCCATCTTTTCATTTTCCAATTTCATCGTTGCAATTTCGCGCACATACATCTTAAAATCATTTTCTGAAAGTGATGTAATACAGTTTTTAGGTCCGTTGTATAGGGATGCGTCAGGATAATTCAAAACTGGAAATGTAATTTCTACAGGACGAGGATTAACAACAGCGGGATTAGGAGGATTGACCGGAGATATTGGGATTACAGGCGCTTTGGTTGATTGAATAAAATCATGAAATCTGAACGCACTGGAGAAATACGCGAATGAATTGTATATATCATAAACATCTTGCTTGTTGGTAATTTTAGGATACGCTGCAATAGCAAGTGTTAAACGGTCAAAATCTTCCGAAATGAACCCGAGTAATTCAATTAATTGATTGGTCGATAAACAATTTCTAATTGCACGATCAATCGCAGAATATCGTTGACTTTGTCCTTGAACAATTGTCAACTCCCGTTGAATTTGTTGGAATTGCAATGAGGAAATTGGCTGAAAACAATCGGATGTTTGCGCTTTTAATGGCGAATTAAAAAATTGCAACATTAAAATTGACATAAGTGCAAGGCAACAAAATGTATTTTTCATAGGATTTATTTCTACAGATTATCTCATTGTAATTGAACTGCGAATATAATCAAACTCGAACGTTGAAATTCGGCAAGAAAGAAATGATAAAAAAACGTTCGAAATACTTAGGTTTGCACTACTATAAAATTTAGATCATGGATACTACTCAAGAAATTAAACAAACTCCTTTTCATCATATACATGCAGCTTTAGGTGCTAAAATACTTCCCTTTGCTGGTTTTGAAATGCCTATTACATATGCTGGCGTTATCGCTGAACACGAGTGCGTTAGAAATAACGTGGGTGTGTTTGATGTGAGCCACATGGGAGAATTTATTTTACGTGGAGAGCATGCATTGGATTTAATTCAGAAAGTGACTAGCAACGATGCATCTAAACTCAGCGATGGGAAAGTGCAATATTCTTGTTTCCCGAATGACCGCGGGGGTATCGTTGACGATTTGTTAGTTTACAGAATTAAAGAAAATCAATACATGTTGGTTGTAAATGCTTCTAATATAGAGAAAGATTGGAATTGGCTGAAGAAACAAGATTCTTGGGGAGTAGAAATGGAAAATATTTCCGACCGTACTGCTTTACTTGCCGTTCAAGGTCCCAAAGCAATTAATACCTTACAAAAACTAACCGATTTGAATCTTTCTGAAATGGGTTATTACACGTTCGAGAAAGGAACGTTAGCAGGAATTCCAAATGTCTTAATTTCAGCAACTGGATATACAGGTGCAGGTGGTTTTGAGGTTTATTTTGACATTGATCACGCTGATGCTATTTGGAATGCCATTTTTGAGGCAGGTGCTGAATTTGGGATTCAGCCTGTTGGATTAGCATGCCGCGATACACTTCGTTTGGAAATGGGATTCTGTTTATACGGAAACGATATCAACGATCAGACTTCGCCCATAGAAGCAGGTTTAGGTTGGATTACCAAATTCAGCAAAGAGTTCATCAACCGTGAAGAAATTGAAAACCAAAAGCACAATGGTGTTCAACGGAAATTGGTTGGATTTGAACTAATCGACAAAGGAATTCCTCGTCACGACTATGAAATCTGTGATCAATCGGGCGAGGTTATTGGCATTGTAACATCTGGAACCATGTCGCCAACTTTGAAAAAACCAATCGGTATGGGTTATGTACCAACGTCACTTTCAACTGTAGGTTCTACCATTTTCATTAAGGTTCGCGATAAACTTCTCACTGCCAAAGTGGTAAAAATGCCTTTTTTATCTAACCAATAAACGTGTAAGACTTGGCTAATTCAATTCAAACTTGCTTCTCACCAGCAACCTATCCCCTTTTTGCAGATTCGGATTCCATTGTTGTAGTGGTTGATATTTTTAGAGCAACATCGGCAATTTGTACTGCAATTCAACACGGTGTTGATCGAATGATTCCCGTTGCTTCTGTTGAAGATGCGCAACGTTACAAGGACTTAGGTTTTTTGGTTGCTGCCGAACGGAATGCCGTTAAGCTTGAAGGCTTCGATTTTG
>CALQJV010000272.1 GCA_943330985.1 Chitinophaga pinensis | reverse complement strand
GTTTGCACCCGTACACGAAATAATATCCACTTTCCCTTGACGAATCATCTCCGCAAAAGACTTCCCTAATTCGGCTGTACTCATTGCTCCGGCAAGCGTTACCATCATTTTACCACCTTCGGTTAAATGGGTTTCGTACCCTTTGGCTGCATCAACGAGAGCAGCTGAATTAAAATGGAGATAATGCTTTTCAATAAATTGGGATACGGGACCTTTCATAGTAGTTGTTTGGGGCGGCAAAGATAAAAAAATCTGGAGGCGTTATTTGTTTCAACAAAAAAAACCGCTAAATGTATTGTCATTGTTACTAAATCTTTAATTGTTAACAAATGATATTAATAAGTGCATCATTTGAGTAATTTTGCCATCTCAAACAAAACGCAATGAAAAAACTTTACTCCATTACATGTGCTTTATTCTTCGTAAGCGCATCCGCATTTTCTCAATGCAACGAATTGTTCATTTCCGAATATGTAGAAGGAAGTGGAAACGACAAAGCCATTGAAATTTATAATCCAACGGCTGCACCTATAAACCTTGCGGGCTATTCTATTAGACGCTACTCGAATGGCGCGGTTGATTATGCTGCAGGTGGAATAACAAACTTAACTGGAACCATTGCTCCTCTTGGGGTTTTTGTTTTAGTTAATGGACAAACAACATCTACAGCCACTTCTCCTGCAGTTAGCCTTGAACTTCAAGCTTTGGCTAATCAATTAGATGGCGCTTATCCAGCACCTACCTATATGAACGGGAACGATGCGATGGTTTTGGCTAAAGCCGATGTTATCATTGACATTTTAGGTAAAATTGGAGAAGATCCGGGCGTAGCTTGGTCAAGTATATTTCCATATACAGCTAATTCTGGAGGATGGGTTACCAAAGATTACACAATGATTCGTAAAGCTTCAGTTCAAACGGGAGTTTCTGTTAATCCAGATTTCTTTGATCCATTGGCTCAATACGATACTTTGCCAAACAATACATGGACAAACCTTGGAACTCACGATTGTATTTGCAATACGATTAATACAATCAATGAAACGAAATCATCTTCAGTTCGTGTGTTCCCGAATCCAGTTTTAAACAACGAATTAAACATCAGTTCCTCAAAAGCAATTACAGGAATTCAAATCACTAACATGATTGGCCAAGTTGTTTTCTCTTCAAAAAATCAAGTTACTAGCTCTACTTCGATGAAAGTATTGGTTAATGAACTTCCTCGTGGAGTTTATTACCTTCAAATCCAGCATGTAGATCGCAACACTTCCGTTGAAAAAATTGTAATTCGTTAATCTAGATTCTTAATTCATAAAAGCTAACGGGAAATCGTTAGCTTTTTTTTTCGTCCGAAAATCTCTTTAAAACATGAAGTATTTTTTAAAATTCATTATTGCATTTCTGCTTTTAATGGCTAATTTTTGCAGCATTTTTGCTCAAGGTTCATTAAAAGGAACTATAAAAAATAGCAGTACTGGCGAAACATTAATTGGTGCTTCGGTTCTTTATGGACCAGGAAAAGGAACGGTTACCGACATTGACGGAAATTACTTCATTAAAGAACTTGCCGATGGCGATTATACAATCACATTCAGTTATGTGGGATTTAAAACCAATACGCAAAAAATAAAAGTTGCAGGAAAACCGGTTACCATCAACGTGAAATTGGAATCGACCGATATGAAAGAGGTTGAAATTTTTGCCGATGTAGCAAGAAGTCGTGAAACCCCAATCGCTTTTTCGAACCTTTCAGCACAAAAAATTCAAGAAGAAAGCGCGTCCCGCGATTTACCTATGCTTTTGAATTCTACTCCTGGAGTTTATGCTACCGAACAAGGCGGTGGAATGGGAGATTCGCGTGTAAATATTCGAGGTTTTGACCAACGCAATGTTTCGGTTATGGTGGATGGTGTTCCAGTAAATGATATGGAAAACGGTCAGGTGTATTGGAGCAATTGGGATGGATTATCAGACATTACGCGCAGCATGCAAGTTCAACGTGGTTTGGGCGCATCCAAATTGGCTATTCAGTCGGTTGGTGGTACAATTAACATTATTACCAAAGGAATTGAAGCCAAGAAAAATATTTTTGTGAAGCAGGAAGTGGGTAACAATGCCATGATTAAAACATCGGCAGGTTTCAATACGGGTCGCATGAAAAACGGATGGGGAATTGTGGGTGCAGGTAGTTATAAAAAAGGAAATGGTTGGACCGACCAAACATTTTTTGAGGCCTGGTCCTACTTTATCAAAGTTCAGAAACAAGCAGGAAAACACTTAGTTTCCTTGAGCGTAAATGGTGCGCCTCAGGTGCATGGCCAACGTCAATCGCGTGTTCCCGTTGCAATATACAGCCGCGAATTGGCCGAAAAATTAGGGGTGAACGTTGATTCAGTTTTAAATAATACTCCCAATTTATCCAGCTCTTCTGCTACATTCAGCAATTACACAACAGCGTATCAAGGTCCGCGAGGCCCTCGCTACAATCCAGGTTGGGGAAACTACACGGATGAAAACGGATATCAAAATGCATTGAATCCAAACACCAATTATTACCACAAACCGCAAGTCAATCTGAGTCATTTTTATTCGATAAAACCCAAACTGACTTTATCGACAGTGGCATACCTATCTGTTGGACGCGGTGGTGGAAATGCATTCAGTTCATCGGCATTCCCTCGTGATAGTGTTACTGGGCAATACGATTTCACATCGGTTTACAATTCCAATTCAACAACCATCGATAAAGTATACAGTACCACCGAAACCAAATCCAATCAGTACATCCGCACATCTGTGAATAACCATATGTGGACGGGTTTAATGTCGACTTTGGATTATAAAAATGATAAAGGATTTTCTTTGTTAGGAGGAATTGATGTGCGAAGTTACCGCGGTTCACATTTCCAAAAAGTGGATAATTTATTTGGTGGAGATTATATGGTGAATGCATCTAATCAATTAGATCCAAGACCATTAGCTGCAGGAGATCCGAACTTTTCGTACCGTGTAAAGCGCGAGGGAGATAAAATAAATTACAACAACGACGGAGTTGTTCGTTGGGCAGGATCGTTTTTGCAAGCAGAATGGAACAAAGGATTTTTCAGCTTTTTTGTAACCGGATCTTTTTCTTATACTGGATTTAAACGCGAAGATTATTTTAGAAAGAAAGATATTATTGTTAATTATACAACTTACACTGAAGCATT
>CALQJV010000271.1 GCA_943330985.1 Chitinophaga pinensis | reverse complement strand
CAGCGAAAAAACAACTCTTGGTCGGTATACCGATCTTCTTTCACCAAACTCAAGCCATTCATATTATCGATGGTTGAGGGATGTGTAAAATGCGATGAAGAATATCTCCAACCAAGCATATTGCTTTGAATTTGAGGAAACAACCCGCCAGAAAGTCCGCTAGCCGAACAGCCACAAGCATCGCAGGCGGAACTAGTTCCTGCTACCATAGATAATAGTAGCAGGAAAATGAGTTTGATGGTTAATTTCATTGTTTGTAGAATAACCCTATTGATGAAGGTGTTCAAATTCAAATGCTTCTTGAAAACGATTGGCTGCTTTAACAGCTTCTAATCCTGGATCATGAATCATTGGCATTGAGGCTACACTCAAACTATCAGATGTGCCATTGAAGAAACGGCTCAAATCAACTGCCATGTGAATTTGTGGTGCTGTATTCGGAGCAATTGTCAAGGTTGAGCCACCAAAAGTTTGACTCACTTTACGCACACAATTAGTTGCATTCGCTGTTCGAAATCCTCCAATATGATATTCGAAAACACTCGCTTGGAAAAATGTGGAAATAGTCCCTTCAGTTTTAATGAAAATATAGCCTTTATTCCAATCCCAAAACATTTCATTAGCAGGATCGAGAGCGCCTGTTTGAGCTCCACTTACATTGTGAGTAGAATCAACTCCGATTGAGAAATTAATTCCGGTATAATCACCAGCAGGAACATCTGCAATGGAAATTAATCGACTTAAATCGTCACTGCTTTTGATTAAAAAATAACTTTCAGGTTTTGACCAAATACTCCCATCGGATTTTACCAATTGTAGATTTGAAATATAATAATCGAATTTGCTGAAATGGAGTGTATCTCCTTGAGCATCGATATATGTGGAATCGAATGAAAATTCTGTTCCATCAAAACTGTGTTCGAACTCAACTTTGAATAATCCTGTTAAGGCTGTATGGTCATGAATTTCTTCATCTTTTTTACACGAAGAAAAACTGAATGATAACAGAGCAATCGTTGTTATAAAAAAATGTGTTGTGCGTTTCATGCAAAATAGATGTTAGCCACATGAGATTGCGGCGGATGAATAAAAAAGAATTGGTGAATCTGAATTGCTTATAATTAGCAAGGCGGATGAAAGACTCCTTTTATTGATCCTGTATGAAGTTTGGGTGAATCGATATCTACCCAAATTCTGAGATTTATGAACTGATGTTTATTGGATTCGTTATTTGGATAAAAATCAAGTGGCTGATCTTTCAATTTAAACTCTGGAAGGTAAGGAGCAGATGGAGATTTTGGCTCTGTTTGATTGAGCTCTTTCATAATTTGACATTTCCCATTGCATGATGATTCGGCTATGTCTTTATAAATACAAAGCTCATTTGCGTAGCGCTCATACTGTATTAAATAATTTGTCACCACCGCCAATTTCACAAACAAGGGCATGACAAATATGAAAATCAAAATTAGGGAAACGCTCTTCAAAACATAGCAAATATAGGGATAATGGAATCGGAGATTAATATTTGTTCTTCTTATAACCTTTTTTAGGTAGATGTACGTATAGGGTTTTGGTTTAAAGAAAGATTATGATTTCAATTATTACAAATCAGTCATCACCGAATAGTCAACTAGTTAAATCTAAAAGACCCAAAACTAGTTCTTCCATAAAACCCAAAATGGGAATAAAAGATGAAGCATTGGCCAATGAATTGGAATCACAATATCCAAACGCGGAGTTGGATGTAATTATTGATAGTTTCCAAGATTTAAGCATTTGGATGGTGAGTTCCGAGTTAAAAATAACGCGAGCAAACAAACATTTCAGGAGTTTGTATTTTGAAAACAGAGGCAAAATATTTCGAATAAACACTGATTTTGTATCTGTTTTATCTAACAATCAAGCTGAAAAAACGACCTGGCAAGAGATATTTAATCGATGTTCTCAAGGGGAACAAATTCATCTTGAAATAAAGCTGTTTGGATATCTGCATGAAATAGATTTCAAACCTTTAAAAACAGCAGATGGTGCTTTTAAAATAATTTGTTATTCCAAAAACATTGAAAAGAAACGTCAACTAGAAATGGAAAACGCCTACCAAAATGAGCGTTGGAAAATTGCTGTTGAAGGAAATGAATACGGAATGTGGGATTGGGATATTCAAAAGAACAAATTTTATTTTTCCGCTTCGTGCTACAAACTTCTAGGATACGATGAAACGGATGGTATTGATGGGCAAGTAGAAGATTGGTGCGCTCGGATTCATCCCGAAGATTTAGCAAAAAGCGGTGGCAATCTGCTCAATATTATAGGCGGAATGTCCGATTCGTTTAAAACTGAAATTCGGATTCGATGCAAGGATGGATCATACAAATGGATTCTCGACCAAGGAAAAGCTTATGGTAAAGACGAAAGGGGTTACCCTTCAAATATTATTGGTTTGATGAAAGACATTTCGGAAAGTAAATTGGCCGAACAACGTTTGCAGGAGCAACTCAATCGACTAGAACATTTTGCGCACCTTACTTCGCATAGCTTAAGACTTCCCGTGGCAAGTATTCTGGGACTAACTTCTCTCGTTGAAGAAATAAATCAGAAAGAAGACCTAATAAAAGTAGCTCAATACCTTAAAAGCAGCGCACTAGCACTCGATGAGGTAATAAGAGAAATGAACGATGCGTTAACAGAACACAATCAAGAAAGAGACAGTCGAATCAATAACTCTTTTATTCAAGCAAAGGAGGTAAAATCAAAACGTGCCTAAATTCAAAAGAGTCGAATTAT
Organism: Chitinophaga pinensis; assembly: GCA_943330985.1. The sequence continues at coordinate 434 of CALQJV010000271.1, read as the reverse complement.
TAGTCTTTCTAAAAGCCAATAATCCGAATTCCGGCAGAAAATGCCGTCAAATCGGGCCCCTCATTTTTTTGGAAAAGAGGTGTTAACGCATAATTGGCAAACAAAACAAACGAACCATAACCAAGACGCACGGAAGCATTTACGCGGAATGGATTGAGGTTGAAATCATCATTATTACGGCTTTTTTGGCGATCTCCATTTTCGTTCACTACGCGTTTGTTGTACGATGTAAATTTCCAACCGGCTGTTAAACCGGGTGATACACTTAATCGTTTTCCGTTTTTGAATTTATTGGTAGCAAATGTGAGGTATAATGGAGCATTCAAATAACCCGTTACCAACTTGCTTTTTACGTAGTCTTTCCCCGACTCAACAGCAACTTGAGTAGGTGTTGTATCCGAAAGCACTATCACATTTTTATCGAAACGATAATT
>CALQJV010000270.1 GCA_943330985.1 Chitinophaga pinensis | reverse complement strand
ATTCGATCGCCAATTAAGTCCCCAAGCACCGGCTCCGTAATAATTTCCGATGTCTTCCCAAGTCCAATTTCGAGGAATCACAGAATGGTCGTAAGGCCAAACAAATGGATCGATGATGATATTCCCATTGATTTTCGTAATGCCTGAATCCTGCAACATTTTTCCAATTTTAAATAAGACCGAATCGCCCGTGAGTGCTCCCGCGATACCACTTCCAAAGGAAGGATCTCCACCACCACGAATAATTAAATCGCCAATGAGTTTTCCACGTTTAATGCGCCCAGAAACTGCAATTTTGGTTTCAAATACATACGAAATTCCCAAGCTGTTTATCGCAATGGCTGTTGTAAAAACCTTTTGGGTAGATGCCGGAATCATCATTTCTTTTTGTTCGTATGCATCGAGTTCCTGACCCGTTTGAACATCCCGAAACGACCAAGAAATTTGTCCTCGTTTTACTGCAGGATCTTCGAGTAAAGATTTTCTCGAAGCTTCAAATCGATCTGTGGGTCCTTGATTTTGGGCAGTTAAGGACATTATGCTGAATAAGCATAAACAAATGAGCGTATATTTTCCGGTATGTGACTTAGTTAACATCGTTCAAAAATAACTTTTTCATTGATGCTGCGAGCGGCTGTTCTTTCGTGTTATTTTTGTTTTATGGCGGGAAATTCCTTCGGAACACTTTTTAAGCTTTCGAGCTTCGGCGAATCACATGGAACGGCTATTGGCGGTATCATCGATGGTTGTCCTCCGGGTTTAACAATCGACTTTGATGCAATTCAACATCAGCTCGATAGACGCAAACCGGGACAAAGTTCCATTACAACAGCAAGAAAAGAATCGGATACAGTTCAGTTTTTATCGGGTGTTTTTGAAGGTAAATCAACTGGAACGCCCATCGGATTTATCATCCCAAATAAGGATCAACAATCTGCCGATTACGCTGCGTTGAAAGATGTTTATCGTCCTTCGCATGCTGATTATACCTACGAAGCAAAATACGGAATTCGCGATTATCGAGGAGGAGGAAGATCTTCGGCAAGAGAAACTGCTTGTCGTGTTGTTGCAGGAGCTGTTGCATCGCAATTTTTGGAAACGAAACATATTCGGATTAGCGCATTTGTTTCTCAAGTGGGATCTATTTCAAGTGAAATTCCCATGCAGCTTCCTTCCGAATCTCAAGTGGATGCAAGCATAGTTCGTTGTCCTGATTTACAAGCAGCATCGAAAATGGAAGCGCTTATTCTAGATATGAAACAAGCGGGCGATACCGTTGGTGGCGTTATTACGTGTATGATTGAAGGTGTTCCCGCTGGATTGGGTGAGCCTGTTTTCGATAAGCTTCACGCAGATCTTGGAAAAGCTATGTTGAGCATTAATGCCGTAAAAGGGTTTGAAATCGGCAACGGATTCTCAAGTGTTACGATGAAAGGGTCTGAACATAACGATGTTTTCAATCGCGATGCAGCTGGGAAAATTAGAACCCAAACCAATCATTCGGGTGGCATCCAAGGAGGCATTTCGAATGGAGAAATTATTTGGTTCAAGGTTGCCTTCAAACCCGTTGCTTCCATTGCAATGAAACAAGAAACACTGAATACTTCACTTGAAAAAACACAGATTGAAATTCCGGGAAGACATGATCCTTGCGTTGTTCCTCGTGCCGTTCCCATTGTTGAATCGATGGCGGCTTTGGTCATTGCCGATCATTTTTTGCGAGCACAAGCAATAAACCCCAACATTATAGGTTAATTTCCCTAATTTCATAGTATGCTAAAAAAGATTTTAAAATTCAGCGGGATCTTCCTATTGGTTCTATTTATAGTAGCTCTTATTTTACCTTTTCTTTTCAAAGATAAAATCATAGCCAAGGTGAAAGAGGAGGCCAACAAAAGCCTCAATGCCAAACTCGATTTCACCAACTTGGATATAAGTTTCATTCGAAGCTTTCCCAATTGCAGCGTTGAACTCGAAGGACTTTCGTTAATCGGAATGAATGAATTTAAATCCGACACCTTGATTGCTGCAAAATCTCTAGGAATTACAACAGACATACTCAGCATTATAGGTGGAAATGAAATTGGTATCAAGTCCATTTTCATCGACCAAGCGCGCATACATCTCAAAGTTTTGAAAGACGGGAAAGCCAATTGGGACATTGCAAAACCTTCCGATTCTCCCGAAACGCCATCTTCGGAACCATCAACGTTTAAAGCCAAACTTCAGCATTATTCCATCAACTCAAGTCGTATTTGGTACGAAGATCAATCGATGAATTTTTCGACAGTGGTAGATGGTCTCAATCACGAAGGATCGGGCGATTTTACGGCCGATAATACCAAACTCGAAACCCAAACCACCATTGACTCGCTCGATGTTAATTATGGTGGGATTGCCTATTTGAAACGCGCAACTGTTGATTACAAAGCTGATTTTGATTTGGACTTGAAGAACTCTGTCTACGCATTTAAAGAAAACGAATTGCGTGTAAATAATCTCCTATTGAAATTTGCAGGTTCAGTGAAAATGCCTGCCAACGATATCACACTAGATATTACCTATGAAGCCCTGAAGAACGAAGTGAAGAATTTCATTTCCATCGTTCCTGGTGCATTTACAAAGGATTTCGAAAATGTAAAATCATCTGGAAAAATGGCATTTAATGGATTTGTGAAAGGGGTTTACAACGAAAAGTGCATTCCAGGTTTTGGCTTTAATCTTCAAATTGAAAATGGCTCCATTCAATATCCTGGATTGCCACGCGCAATAAGCAATATGCAAGTGAATACTAGTATTACTTGTCCAGGTGTTGATGCGGATAAAACCCAAATAAACGTTTCTCGATTGCATGTCGACTTAGGACAATTTCCGATTGATGCGCGCATCCATGTTAGTACACCCGTTTCTGATCCAACAATTGATGCTTCAGTCAAAGGACGTGTTGATATGAGTTCGCTCAAAGACCTCATGCCGCTCGAAGTTGGAACACGCATGAATGGTATTGTTTCGGCAGATGTAACGATGAAAGGACGGATGTCATCGATTGATAAAGGACAATACGAGCAATTTGCTGCATCAGGAACTGCAGGTTTAGAGCGTTTTCAGTATGCATCCAAAGACCTTCCACAGGAAATTGTAATTAGCAAAGCGGCTTTAACATTCAATCCGAAATCAGCCGAATTGAGCCAGTTTGATATGATGATTGGCAAAAGCGATGTT
>CALQJV010000269.1 GCA_943330985.1 Chitinophaga pinensis | reverse complement strand
TGGTTCGATTAAAAAGCAATGTAACTTTCCTCAACAAAACATTATTAAGAGATAAATTAATGAAAGTTAAATCGGGGAGTCACATATTGATTGACGGAACGAAAGCTTCGTTTATCGATATTGATATTATTGAAACCATTGAAATTTTCTGTTTATCTGCAAAAAGCAGAGGCGTTCAAGTAGAGTTAAAGAAAACACTTACAAGTCATAACGATTATTTTAGATTAAAAGAAACGCAAGATGCTTCCATTTGAACGCCTCCTCCTAGAAAACAAAGCCTGGGCCGCTGAGAAATTAGAAACAGATCCCGAATACTTTATAAGGCAATCGAAAGATCAGTCACCTGAATTCTTTTGGATTGGATGTTCTGACAGTCGCGTTCCTGCAAACGAGGTTACGAATACCGAACCCGGTGAAATATTCGTGCACCGCAATGTGGCCAATTTGGTTGTGAATACAGATTTAAATTTATTAAGTGTTCTTCAATACGCTGTTGAGGTTTTGAAAGTGAAACACATCATTGTTTGTGGTCACTATGGATGTGGTGGGGTTAAAGCAGCCATGACCCAAAAATCTTATGGAATCATCAATAAATGGCTCCGTAACATTAAAGATGTTTATCGTTTTCATCGTGATGAAATAGATGGAATTCAAGATGAACAAAAACGTGTTGATCGCCTTATTGAACTCAATGTGAAAGAACAAATTCATAATCTGGCAAAGACATCCATCGTTCAAAAAGCTTGGGCAAACAACCAAAGACCCGTGCTTCATGGCTGGGTATATAGACTCGATGATGGAATTCTAAATAACATCCTCACCATTGATCACAATTTCAAAGTGGATCCAATATACCGTTTTGATGAGGATGAACTGAAAGATTAATAAAAAAAGCAATTCAATCACTACCTTAGCGCCTGTCAATGAAATAATGATTTATGTCGGGACATAGTAAATGGGCGAATATTAAACATCGCAAAGGGCTGAAAGACAAACGAAGAGGCAAGTTGTTTACTCGTTTACTTAAGGAGTTGATGATGGCAACAAGAAATGGCGGTCCTGATCCCGACGGAAATCCACGCTTGCGCTTGGCAATCCAAAATGCAAAAGGGGCCAATATTCCCAAAGACACCATTCTTCGAAATATAGAAAAAGCTTCTGGGCTTGGAGGAGAAGCTTATGTAGAACCAACTTATGAAGGCTATGCTCCATTTGGAATTGCTGTGTTTGTTGAGTGCGCAACCGATAATTTGAACCGTACCGTTCAAGATGTTCGCATGGTATTTAATAAGTTCGGCGGAAACTTAGGAACTAATGGTTCATTGAGTTTTGTATTTGATCGAATGGGGGTTTTTGAAATTGCTCAAGGCAATCTAGATGAAGATGATTTTACTATGGAAATGATCGATTCAAACGCCTCGGAAGTAGAATTGAACGAAGGTATTTTTACCGTATTGCTGCCTTTTGAATCTTTTGGCTTACTTCAGAGAAAATTGGAAAGCTTGGGTATTGAAGCCGAGAATGCAAGCATCCAAAGCATTCCAAAAGAACGAACTGCACTCGATTTAGAATCTGCACAGAAAGTAATGAAACTTATAGAAATGCTTGAAGATCTTGATGATGTTCAACAAGTATATCATAACTTGGAAATCACCGAAGAACTCGCTAACGAATTATAAAAAATGGAATCCCTTACCGATAAAATCACTAGCAGCATGCAGGATAAAATTCAGCGCCTCGAAGACATGAAGTCTGAAGCCCTTTTAGGAGGAGGAGTAAAACGCATCGAATCGCAACATAAGAAAGGAAAACTCACTGCTCGCGAGCGTATTGCTTTGTTGTTGGATGAAGGTTCTTTTGAAGAAATAGGACAACTTGTTACACACCGCAGCACAAATTTTGGATTAGAGAATCAGAAGTTTTATGGCGATGGTGTGGTGACTGGTTACGGAACCGTTCATGGTCGTACTATTTATGTTTTCGCACAAGATTTTACTGTGTTTGGAGGATCATTAGCCGAAGCGCACGCCACAAAAATTTGCCGCATTATGGACCTCGCAATGCAAAATGGCGCACCCGTAATTGGCTTGAACGATTCGGGTGGAGCACGTATTCAAGAAGGTGTTGTTTCTTTAGGTGGATACGCTGACATCTTCTATAAAAACACCATGGCTTCGGGCGTAATACCTCAGATTTCGGCAATCATGGGTCCTTGTGCTGGCGGTGCTGTTTATTCTCCGGCCATTACCGATTTCATTCTCATGGTGGAAGATACTTCCTACATGTTTGTAACTGGCCCTAACGTGGTAAAAACCGTTACACACGAAGAAGTGAGCTCCGAAGAATTAGGCGGCGCTTCGGCACACAGCGTTAAATCGGGAGTAACGCATTTCTCTTGTACAAATGGTGTTTCATGCATTCAAGACATTAAGAAACTATTGAGCTATATTCCTTCTAATTGCGAAGAAGAAGCTCCGCGTTTACCCTACACAGCAGGCAATGAAAAACGCCCGGTGCTCAATACCATCATCCCCGAAAACCCAAATCAACCTTATGATATCCGCGAGGTAATTGACCAAGTAATTGATACTGATACCTTCTTTGAAGTACATAAGAATTTTGCAGAAAACATCGTAGTTGGTTTTGCACGTTTGGGTGGACGAAGCATTGGAATTGTAGCCAACCAACCAGCTTATTTGGCCGGTGTTCTTGATATAAAATCATCTCAGAAAGCTGCGCGTTTTGTACGTTTCTGCGATTGTTTTAATATTCCATTGTTGGTATTTGAAGATGTTCCAGGATTCCTTCCAGGAACCGATCAAGAGTGGAATGGAATAATTACCAATGGGGCAAAATTGCTTTATGCGTTCTGCGAAGCTACAGTCCCGCGTGTAACGGTAATTACCCGTAAAGCATACGGTGGTGCATACGATGTGATGAATTCCAAACACATTGGTGCTGATATGAATTACGCTTGGCCAAGTGCCGAAATTGCAGTAATGGGCGCTAAAGGAGCAGCAGAAATTATCTTCAAAAAAGAAATCGAAGAAGCTGCGGTTCCTGCTGAGAAATGGTTGGAGAAAGAACGGGAATATGCCGAACTTTTTGCGAACCCATACAGTGCTGCAGAACGAGGATATGTTGATGAAGTGATTCATCCAGAACAAACCCGCGAGAAGCTAATTCGTGCGTTTAAAATGCTCGAAAATAAAGTAGCAAAACT
>CALQJV010000268.1 GCA_943330985.1 Chitinophaga pinensis | reverse complement strand
AATTATTTGGGGTATTATAACCAAGATAAAACGGATATTGAGAACTTGAAAAAAGCGAGAGAGAATATCGATCAAGCAGCTTTGAATGAAAGTACTTCACAAAAAGCCAAAACATGGTTCTTCAAAGGCAATATTTATTGGGCAATTCAGGAAAGTAAAAATCCTGAATTGTTGGAAGCTACAGTTAATCCATTGTTGATAGCTTCGGAAGCATATAAAAAGGCCTACGAACTCGATGCTAAATACGAAAATGCAGAAGAGAGCTTTCAAAAAGCTATGATTGGCTATCGTAATTTGGGAATTATGGCCTTTAACAAAAATGATTTCAATGCTGCATTGGGTTATTTTGAAAGTACGACCGAATTGTCAGCTAAAATAGGAGTACTAGATACTTCGGCTATCGAAAATTCATCCATTGCAGCTATTCGTGCAGGAAATTCAGCCAAGTCGATTCAGTATTTGAAGCAATTAATTTCCTTCAATATAGATAAAGACGGAATGCGTTTTATTCAATTGATGAAAGCGCAGAATTTAGCAGGAGATTCAGCAGCAGCAAAGCAAACAATGATGGAAGGTAGAAGTAAATTCCCGAACGATCAGAAATTGCTTACTGAAGAACTTAATGGATACTTGCAGAGTGGTAAATCGGCAGAAGCAGAAAAGCTTTTGGCCATTGCGATAGAGAAAGATCCAACGAATCATTTGTTACATTACGCATCAGGAACCATTTTCGAAGATTTAGGAAAACGTGAGCAAGCCATTGCAGCTTATAAAAAATCCATTGAAATCAAACCCGATTTCTGGGAAGCGTATTTTAATCTTGGAGCTATTTACAATAACTCAGCTAAAGTTCTTCGCGAAAAAGCAGATGCAGAAAAGGACATGAAGAAATACGAAGCGGGAAAGAAAGTAGCAGATGCCGAATTTAATTTGGCTTTACCTAATTTGGAGAAAGCTTTGGAATTAGCACCGAAAGATAGTCCTGATCTATTACCACTTTTAAAAACACTCAAACAGATTTACAGTTTAATGGGAATGTCTGATAAATACAATGAGATGAAGAAACGTATTGAACAATAAAATATAAAGGAGAGAGACAGATGTCTCTTTTCTTTTAAAAATTCTATTTAACATAATATTAATTATAGAGCATTTGTTTTAATTGAAAAGCTATATATATCAAGTAATCCATCAATGATTGACATTTCATATATTGAATGAATAGATTTATAAATTACATTCATTTATTAGGAAGAATTTGAACTACAAAATTATAATATTAAAAAAAGCTTGTGATATTTTCTACATTATATTTGATAGAATCAAATTGAAACTACAAATCCAAGGTGCATTAAACTTTGTTAGTTTAACTAAAACACTTAGGTTTGCATCCCCAAATTGATTAAATGTTTTTTAATCATTGATATTAGACCAAATTAATCTAGCATAAATGAGTTGGTTCAGTAGAAAAAACAAAAATATAACCACATCTACATTGGAGAAAAAAGAAACTCCAGAAGGATTGTGGTATAAATGCCCATCGTGTAAAAAGATATTTGCCTCCATCGATCATGAAACGAACTTATGGGTTTGCTCCAATTGTGGATTTCATGAGCGCTTAAATTCTCGTGAGTATTTCAGTGTTTTATTTGATGATAACAAATTCGAAGAAATAATAAATAACATTCGTTCTGCTGACCCTTTGGTGTTTGAAGACACTAAAAAATATAAAGATCGCTTGGTTGCAAGTATGGCCAAGTCGGGTTATAAAGATGCTATTTCGGTTGGTGTTGGAATGATGGACGGTGTTAAAATCGTTATTGCTTGTATGAATTTCGAATTTATTGGAGGTTCGATGGGTTCTGTTGTTGGAGAGAAAATTTCCAGGTCGATCGATTATTCCATCAAACACAAGCTTCCCTTCATGATTATTAGTAAATCTGGAGGTGCTCGTATGATGGAAGCCGCATTTTCACTTATGCAAATGGCGAAGACATCAGCTAAACTCACACAATTAAGTGCCGCAGGTCTCCCCTACATTTCGCTCCTCACCGACCCTACTACTGGCGGAGTTACTGCATCGTATGCCATGCTTGGTGATTTGAACATTGCAGAACCCGGTTCATTAATTGGATTTGCGGGTCCGCGTGTTGTGAAAGAAACCATTGGTAAGGATCTTCCTGAAGGATTTCAAACAGCTGAATTTGTTCTTGAACATGGATTTTTAGATATAATAATTGAACGTCGAGATTTGAAAATTCAAATTGCGCAAATCGTTCGCATGTTGATGAAAAAAAACTGCAAACAGGTAATTAAAAATGCATTGAATTGATTTATCGAAACAAAAACGCTGAGCTTTTCTCCATGATTCAACTTATTAACATTTGAAATGTTAATTTTTTCATTCAAATAGAATCATTGAAAGAAATTTTGCTTAGTTTTGCACTCCTGAAAAAGAAGAAACAATAAAAATGGGATTGACGTCAGAATTAAAAAAAGAACTCTTCACCAAATTTGGTGGATCTGAGACAAACACAGGCTCAACAGAAGCTCAAATTGCGATGTTTACACAACGCATTTCGGATTTAACTGAACATTTGAAAGTCAACAAAAAAGACTTTGGAACTCAACGTTCATTGATTCGCCTAGTAGGAAAGCGTAGAAGTATGCTTGATTATTTGAAAGCTCGCGACATTGAAAAGTATCGTGCAATTCTTAAAGAATTGAACATTCGTAAATAAGTTTTTCGAAAAAGGCAATTCACGGATTGCCTTTTTCCTTTATTACACATTTAAAAACATCCTCTATTATGAATATTGGAGTGCGCAAGACATTTGCAATGCCCGATGGTCAAGAAGTGACTATTGAGACAGGCAAACTTGCCAAACAAGCCCACGGCTCGGTCGTGATTACCATGGGTGGCACCATGTTGTTGGCAGCTGTTGTCAGCAATGAAGACGCAAAAGAAGGTGTCGATTTTCTTCCTCTTACTGTCGAATATCAAGAGAAATATGGATCTGCAGGTCGTTTTCCTGGAGGTTTCTTCAAACGTGAAGCACGTCCTTCGGAGAACGAAATTTTGATTTGTCGTTTGGTTGACCGCGCATTGCGTCCCCTTTTCCCAGATGACTATCATGCTGATACAACTATTACAATCAACTTAATTTCTTCTGATCGTCAGCAATTGCCCGATTCACTTGCATGTCTTGCTGCATCTGCTGCATT
>CALQJV010000267.1 GCA_943330985.1 Chitinophaga pinensis | reverse complement strand
GGGAAAATTTGGGAAGTGGATGAGTTTTTTGGCGAGAATTTAGGATTGCTTTTGGCGGAAATAGAATAGGAGAACGAATCCGATATTGTTGAATTGCCTGATTGGATTGAAAGAGAAGTGACCAATGAGGAGAACTACTACAATTCGAATTTATCGATTAATCCATTTTTGAGATGGTAAAAAAAAGATAGATTTCATTCAATTCGATAAGTTGTTATTGTATCTTTAAAATCCGTTTTATATATTTTTGCATTTCAGTTTCGCCTAACTTTACTTTAATTGATTCTACCTATGAGAAAAGTAAAATTCTATTTTCAACAGCTATATCGATTATCATTAAAAGCTGAAAAGCAAGAAAAATTGGTCTGGGCTGATTTAAAAAAACTCCATACCAATTCAAATTGGAGGTCAGGCATTTATGAAAATGATAAATGTATTGAATCAATTTTCGAATTGGGGGAGGATAAATTAGGGAAGTTTTTCTATATGATTTATGATGGATTTTACCATTGTAGAGTTAAAATAATTGATGGTTTTCCCATTGAGCTTACTACTGATTTATTTATTTTGGCTTCTCATTTTAATAATTTATTGAATAATGGTGTTGTGATTATAAATGTTCAAAGTCAGTATGTTGAATTTCACATGAAGCGAGACTTGTTAATTACGCTTTTGTATAATGGAGAACTCTATGACCAACTGATTCGGCATCAAAATATTTCGAAAGATATTCATTGGGCATTCGAAAAACTCATCAACGAAAATGAAGCTCCTGCTATTATCATTGCCGATTTATTGAATAAAAACAAGGAAAGAAATAATGAATAAATCGTTTGTGATTTTATTTGAATGTAAATTATTAATTTCATGTATTCCTTGTCTTTGCAATCCAATTCTTTATTCCACTCAAAGCAATGATGAGCTTAAACTGTTATTCCCCGAGAATTAATTTAATTTTGTTGATGAAAATGATTGAATCGATAATCCCTTCATGATTCTAAAATGAAATTTAATTTTCAACAATGAAACATTCAATTGCCATAAAGATTTTTAGTCTATCGGTAGGCATTTTAATCATGATGATTATTGTGGCTATTTTGAATAGTGTTCAGGTTATTCAATTAGGTGGGGAGGTGAGTGATATCGCCAATAAAGCAATTCCATTATCGAGCAGTGCCGCTCAATTAAATGAATCGGGTTTACGTAGAAGAATCGCATTCGAACGCCTTATTCGGGAATACCAACTGGCGAATCCAGACTCATCCGTGATTAAAGAAGCTGAAACCAATTTCGAAAAATTCACCTTGTTGGTTGACGATCATGTTGTGCAATTGCGTTTCTATTTGGCAAATCCTCCCAATAATAAAGAAGACCGTGAATTGTATGCCAAGGCAAGGGAACTTGTTTCGGAAATTGAAGCAACATTTAACCAGCAAACCGATATTGCACGACGGGTTTTAAAAAGAATCAAATATGGCGATAAAGGGGTGGATGCCGAATTGATGGAAATTAATGTTAAGGCCCAATCTACCTTGCAAATCAAACGTTCGGAATTGCAAAGCTTAGCAGTTGTGATTGCGAATAGTTCTGTTGCTCGAGCTAAAATTGCCGAACAGAAAGTACTGTGGAGCAGTTTAATTGTGACATTACTTGCTCTAGCATTGGGACTCTGGGGGGCTTGGTTCCTATCTAAACGATTGGCAAATCCGATTATGAGTTTGTTAAAGTCGACCCAAGCGGTGCATGGTGGAAATTTGGCGATTAAAATTGAAGGACTTCCCGAAGATGAGATTGGTCAATTGGGCGATAGCATGAATTTGATGATTGCCGAATTACGTAAGAAACAAGATTTGCAAGCTGTAATTAGCACCTATATCGATCCACGAGTTGTGGAGAAGATTATTTTACCGGGACGTGCAGAAGTACTTGCTGGTCAAAAGCAAATCATGACCATCTTCTTCTCGGATATCGCAGGTTTTACAGGTATTAGCGAACGTTTATCTCCAACGGGTTTGGTGAAAATGGTGAACCGATATTTTACCCTGATGACCGAATGTATCAAAGCGGAAGGCGGCATCATCGATAAATTTATTGGCGATGCGATTATGGCGTATTGGGGTCCTCCATTTATCACCGAAGAGGAACAAGCTTCAGCCGCATGTAGAGCAGCTATTCGTCAACGCGATGCATTGGTTCAATTTCGAAAAGAACTTCCCGATTTGCTTGGACTTCGAAAAGACATTCCAGAAATTAACATCCGAATTGGATTAGCCACAGGCGAAGTGGTTGTGGGTAACATTGGAAGCGATACAGCCAGAAGCTATACCGTTATGGGCGACATCGTAAACTTGGCTTCGCGGTTGGAATCGATTAACAAACAATATGGAACGACCATCATTATTTCGGAAGCGACCATGCGCATGGCGGATATTCATATTGAAGTAATGGAACTCGATCGGATTATTGTGAAAGGGAAATCGGAGCCAGTCGAAATCTATGAACTATTATCTTTGACAGGCGAATTGGATGAAGTTTCAGCATCAAGGAGAATTCGTTTTGCAGAAGCAATAGTTGCTTATAGAAACCAAGATTGGCTTGTTGCGGGTGCAATTTTTACAGAACTTCATGAGAAATTCAATGATAAAACAGCGAAGATCTTTATTGAACGAATTAACCTGCTTACATCGCATTCACTCGGTTCTGGATGGGATGGAGTTTGGCGAATGACTACAAAATAACTTCCCCATTTTATTCTTGTTTCAAACTCGATTTTTGAACAACAATTATGTGGATTTTCTGTTATGGATTCTCAATCTTTATTATGTTGAAACTTCAATCTATTTTTTTGATTTCAAACATTCTTTTGTTTTTAAACGGATGTCAGAGTCAATCAACCAACAAACTAACCGACAAACCAAACCCCATGGACAATCATTCCAACAATCCCTATTATTCAAGAACTGATACAACGCATTTAACAACTTCGGATGCCGAATGGAAAAAAGTACTTCCTGCGGATGTTTATGAGATTTCAAGAAACAAAGGAACCGAACGATCTTTCACAGGTAAATACTGGGATTTTGAAGGATTGGGAACATATTATTGCGCTGCTTGTGGAAATGCTTTATTTAAATCGGATGCGAAATTTTGGAGTGGTTGCGGATGGCCAAGTTTCTATGAAGCATTGCGACCATCAAGTGTGAAATACAACGAAGACAGAAGTTAT
>CALQJV010000266.1 GCA_943330985.1 Chitinophaga pinensis | reverse complement strand
GCGGCGGGTTACTTGTACGAAAAAGCATCTTGAGACTTATTCGGATTTCTTGAAAATTCATCGCATCGTAATCGTTTAAAGAATTTGAATCTCGAAAAAGATATTCGCTATTGCCTTTCATTAAACACCATGGAAGTGATTCCAGTTTTTCAAGATGGAGGAATTGTATGTTCGAAAAAATTAGCTTTTATCTAAATTCAATTCCAATAATATTGCTATAATCATGTTAAAACGCTCCATTCTACTGCTTTTTTTAATCACAGGTGCGTTGATGTATTTTATTCCATCGGCTAATAGTTGGGGATTTTTTGCTCATAAAGAGATTAACCGAATTGCCGTATTCTCCCTGCCAAAGGAACTCTTCGGATTTTACAAACACAATATTGAATTTATTACCGAACATGCTGTAGATCCCGACAAACGACGCTATGCTGTTAAAGAAGAAGCTGCCAGGCATTTTATCGACCTCGATCGCTACGGATCTTCTCCTCTCGATTCTATGCCTCATCAATGGGAAGCAGCTTGTGCAAAATACACCGAAGACACACTTCGAGCACATGGTATTGTTCCTTGGCATATCGATGTGATGGTAAAACGATTAAGTGCGGCTTTTAAATCGAATGATTACGATCGTATTCTTCGCACTTCCGCCGATTTGGGTCATTATATTGGCGATGCGCATGTTCCATTGCATACCACCCGAAACTACAATGGTCAACTGACTAACCAAAAAGGAATTCATGGTTTTTGGGAATCGCGATTGCCTGAGTTATTTAATGACGACTATGATTTTTTTGTTGGGAAAGCACGTTATATTGATAATCCTCTCGAACTCGCATGGAAAATTGTTGGGGAGAGTTTTGCCGCCAAAGATTCCGTTCTTCGTTTTGAAGCTGAATTAAACGAGCGTTTCCCTTCCGATAGAAAATACAGTTTCGAAAACCGTGGTGCCTCCATCATGAAAGTGTATAGTGAGGACTACTCGAAAGAATACGACAAACTTTTGGATGGCATGGTAGAACGTCGCATGCGACAAGCCATCATTACAGTGGGAAGTTTGTGGTTTACCGCATGGGTAAATGCTGGACAACCCAACCTCGAATTGTTTAAAGAACAAAAAATTGGCTCCGACACCGAACGCGAATTAGCCGAAGAAGAACAGAATTATCAAAAAGGAGCGATTAAAGGAAGAAGCTGTGAGTGATTTCGATTTAGATTCTCTTCCAAATTTTTAAACAATCTATTAAAACTGGTTCAATTGAACCGGTTTTGATAATGCGAATTAACAAATTAATGAGCTACAATGAGCTTGCGTTGACTTTGCGTTCCTTTGTGATTACATACAACGATGTATATTCCAGAAGGTAAATCGGCTGTTGAAATTTGAACGGATGAATTACACATTGAAGTTTGAAGTGTTTGTCCAAGAAGTGATGTGATTCTAATTTCGGCAGTTTCGTCTTTTGTATTCAATTGAATATTCAATAGATTATTGGAAGGATTTGGAGAAAGTTCAAAAATGTTATCTGAGTTGACATACTCTAATTGAGTTGCTAAACTTGATATTTTCAATAGGGCACTATTAACTGGTCCAAGATTAATATACTCTTGAAATGTTCCAATGTTAAATGCATTTGAATTTGACATTGCTCCTGACATATATAAATCGTTGTTGGGGGCAATAGCCAATGAATTACCAACAGAATATCCGTCACCTGTAATTGAACCAGCCCAAATAAATCCCCCCACACTGCTGTATTTACATATAAATGCATCTTGACCTACATTCACATATTGTAATGTTGCATAACCAGCACCAAAATCTGCATCTAGACTTCCAATAAAATCACCTGTAAAATAACAATCGCCATTTTCTGCAATTGCAACCGCATTCCCTGAATTATAATCACCAAAACCACTAGTACCATTACATTTTACTCCAAATGCGAGTGAACCATCCGTATTAAATTTCATTAAAACAGCATCCTGATTGTTACAATAGGCATTGATAAATCCAGTTCCTGGATCCAAATCAAAATTCCCAGCGATAGTTCCAGTCACAGCTATCTCACCAGCCGAATTTACATCAACAGCACTAAAAACATCAACCATACTACCTCCAATGGCAATCCCCCATTGAGCATCTCCATTTCCATCTATTTTCATAAGGATGGCATCAAGACTAATTCCACTAGGTGTGTTTATTTGGACTGATCCTAAAGTCAAGGAATCGCTCGTCGAACCTGCAATATAAAAACTACCATTATCATCATTTGCAATACTGTTAACAGTTACAATTGGACCTGAATTAAATGGAATAATCCACGCTAATGTGCCACCTGGCAGTAATTTTAATACGTATGCTGAACCGGTTCCTATTGCAGACAAATTGTAAACTGCATCTCCGGGATCAAAATCAACATTAGAAGTAAATTTTCCTATAACTCCAATATTTCCGGAAATGTCGGAACATAATGACGTGACAAAGAATTCACCATAGGTTGCCCAATGGTCAAGCCAAAGATAATCGCCCGAATTGTTTAACCCGCATACAAAACCATCACTTCCTGTACTTGTAATAGGAACACCTCCGTGCTCTGGCATAAAATCAACCAGACCAGCGAAATTCCCACCAAAAACGATGTTACCATTTGGTGCAACTGAAATGGCTGTTGCACTTAATGCAGCATCCGAATTCGCCCAGAATTGTCTAACCCAAAGGAATGTTCCATCGGGAGCATATTTAGCTACATATCCATCTAAATAGCCATTAGCTGTTTTCTCAATAACTCCAAGCCCCGGATCAAAATCAACCGTTCCACTAAAAGAACCTGTAGCGAATATGTTACCGTTAACATCACTTACAATTGCTTTTATGGGTGCGCCAATTGGATCTAACCAACTAACAGTTTGAGCATTAATTCCGAAAGCTAATTGAATGGCTAAAAAAGTGAAGATTTGTTTCATTAAAATGAATTTGATATAATTGAAGTTAAATAACGACTGATTTGTAAATATATAAAATCCTCCCAAAAGTGAATTATTTTAAAATTCAAAAAAAAAGCCTCGAAGTGGATACAACGAGGCTTTGAATGAGTGTTAAAAAAACTTATTCAGCAACAACTTCGAATTCTACAGTTGCACGGATGTCTTTGTATAACTTAACACCCGCTGAGTAGGTTCCAATTTGTTTGATAGATTCGCTATCGACTGTAATTTGCTTGCGGTC
>CALQJV010000265.1 GCA_943330985.1 Chitinophaga pinensis | reverse complement strand
CGTCCACGTCGTTGTGGCTGGCTCGATTTACCAGCATTGAAATATTCCATTTTGATAAATGGAGTTACACAACTTATCATGACCAAAGCAGATGTGCTTAGTGGTTTTGAAAAGGTTCAAGTTTGTACATCGTATCTTGTTGATGGAATCGATACCGACGAATTCCCATTTGATATTGACCCGCGTTATGTGCAACCTGTTTATACAGAATTGCCAGGCTGGAACGAAGATTTAACAGGCATTCGAAATGCAAATGAAATCCCTCAAAATCTTCAAGACTACATTCGTTTTATTGAAAATGCATTGGAGGTTCCTGTCACAATCGTTTCCGTTGGACCCGATCGCGAACAAACCATTTTGATGCGCTAAAACTTAGTTCAGTTTAGAAATCCAACCGAATGGATCGGCGGCTCTGCCTGCTTTTAAGTCGGTTAGAAATCTCAATGCGCGATTTGAAAAGGATTCTATATCCGATTCAGGTACGGAGAAATCTTCGCCTTCGTGCCCAATCACTGATATGTGAGCTATGTTGGCTGCTGTTCCTGTACCGAAAGCTTCTTGCAAGGTTCCTGCTTTAAAAGCGCCAATAATTTCGCTCACTGAAACATCGCGCTCCTGTACCAACATGCCCCAATGGCGAGCCAATTCAATTACACTATCTCGAGTAATACCAGCCAATTTACTTGGACTTAAAGAAGGAGTAATCAATACGCCATTAATTACAAACATCAAATTCATAGTACCCGATTCTTCCACTTTGGTATTGGTAGCTGCATCAGTCCAAATAACCTGATTGTATCCCTTTTGCTGCGCCAATTGTGTTGGATATAAAGCGCCTGCATAATTTCCTGCAGCCTTGGCAAAGCCGGTTCCGCTTCTACTTGCTCGTGAATAGGTTTTTTCAATTACTACTTTCAACGGATCGGTATAATATGCCGCTGTGGGTGAAGTCATGATGATGAACGAATAGGTTTCGGAAGGCTTTACACCTAAAACCGGATCCGTTGCAAACAAAACCGGACGAACATATAAAGAATTACCATCGCCTTTTGGAACCCAATTGGCATCTAATGAAATTAATTGTTTCAACCCATCCATAAAAATATGCTCAGGAACTGGAGGCATACATAATCGAATGGCCGATTGTTGCATACGTTTGTAATTCTCCTCCGGACGAAAAAAGAGCAAATCGTCTTTATCGCTGCGATATACTTTCATGCCTTCGAAAATAGCTTGACCATAATGCAATACCGCTGCAGCCGGACTTAATGAAATTGGAGCAAAAGGAACAATCCGAGGATTCACCCAGTTCTTTCCGTCGTAATCGGCAACGAACATGTGATCGGAAAAGATTTTTCCAAAAGGAAGATGTCCAAAATCGACTTCGGAAATTCGAGATTCAGCAATGGGAGTAACGGGGAATTTCATGCTTAGAAAATGTGGCACAAATCTACTATTTTTAACATACGAACTACTTTGTCGATATTTCCTTTTTATTCGATTAACCGAAACCCGATTATTCAAATTTTCATTGCCCAATTGTACATTCCCAAACACCTGCGGTTATCGAATATCTGTTACATTTGCGGCTTAAACTAATCAAGCAGGCATTGTTTCATTTTCGTCATTGTATCCTTCTTATTTTTCTGTTGACTGAACTCATAGCTTCTGCTCAATCGGGGCGAAAAATTACAATTCGAGGCGCCAATAGCTTGGAATTCGACGATCGAGTGGCAGCACAACGACTTGTAGGAAACGTAGTTTTTGAACACGAAGGGACGCTTTTGTATTGCGACAGCGCCTATTTGTTTGATGGTGAAAATCGCTTGGAAGCCTATTCGAATGTAAGGATAATTGGTGATAGCGTAGTTGTTTCTGGACAAAGACTGACCTACGACGGCAAGACAAAAATTGCTGATATCACAGGTAATGTTCGCATGACTGATCCATCGTCGGTTTTAACAACAAGTCGATTGCAATTCGACAACAACACTAAGCAAGCTACTTACACAACTGGAGGAAAAATAATTAGTGAAAAGAACGAGCTAGTTAGTCAGTTTGGGATGTATAATTCACGCAAGCGGACATTTTTTTTCCGAACAAATGTGAAGCTTACCAATAAAGATTATGTGATGAATTGCGACACTTTGCAGTATGTCACAAATTCCAAAACAGCATTTTTCTTTGGACCCACAACCATCACTTCCGACGAGAATATTATCTATTGCGAAAACGGATTTTACAATACCAAAACCGACATCTCCGAATTTGGGAAAAATGCGCGCATTGATAGCAAGAAGCAACAAATTAAGGGGGATAAAATATACTACAATCGTAAAAAGAGTTTGGGTCGCGCATGGAAAAATGTGCGCATTACAGACACAACCGAAGCAGTAGTTTTGACAGGCGAATTCGCTGATTATAATGAAAAAACGGGGCAAATTCTGATTACTGAAAAAGCCGTAATGGAAAAAGCATTTGGCAAAGACACCTTGTTTCTTCATGGAGATACATTGCGTTCGGTGCTTGATAGCGTGACCGACAAGCGCACCTTGTATGCATATTATAAAGTGAAATTTTTCAAACGAGATTTTCAAGGAAAATGTGATTCATTAACCTATTCGGAATCCGACAGCTTGATGCGGCTATTTCGAAATCCCGTGATTTGGAATGAAGAGAACCAATTAACGGCAGATACTGTGCGAATTCAATTGGCCAATAACCAACTTGAAACACTGTATTTAAGAGCGAATGGATTTATTGGTTCTCAAGAAGATTCGGTTCATTTTAATCAAATAAAAGGAAAGAATATTACCGGCTATTTTGCGGAAAATGAATTGCGGAAAGTAAAAGTGGAAGGCAATGGCGAATCGGTGTATTATGCGAAAGGCGACGACGACAAAGGATATATTGGAGTAAACAAAGCCCTTTGCTCCAACATGATGATTTACATCGACAGCAATAAAGTGCAAAGCATCACTTTTTTACAAGATCCAAGTGCGACACTTTTTCCAGTAAACGAACCACTTAAAGACGAAATTCAATTACGTGGATTTCGATGGTTAGGCGAACATCGGCCAAGCAAAAGAGAGGATATCTTCTTGTGGAAAAATGAAATTGCACCTGCTAAACCAGGAAGAAGAAGACAAAAACGAAACTAGTTTTGTTTCCCATTCGAGCAAAAGGTTCTACATCAGAAAAAATTGTCACATCGCAGATTCCGTTAAATTTG
>CALQJV010000264.1 GCA_943330985.1 Chitinophaga pinensis | reverse complement strand
TTATTAGAAACCGTTTAATGGCTTTATTCCAAAAACAAGTAACTGCCAAGAAAGCACTTGGGCAACATTTTCTAAAAGACCTTTCTATTGCTTCTCAAATTGCCGATAGTCTTCCTCCTACAGAAGCTCCTCGTAAAGTCTTGGAAGTGGGTCCCGGAATGGGCGTTTTAACGAACTTTCTTCTCAAGAAAAACCTCGATTTGCGCGTGGTTGAAATAGACAGAGAATCGGTGGCTTATTTAAAAGCCAATGTCAAAGAGTTGGAGGGGCGCATCATCGAAGGCGATTTTTTACGTCTAAACCTGCCCGATTACTTGGATGAACAAGGTGCAGTCATTGGAAATTTTCCCTACAATATTTCTTCCCAAATCCTTTTCCATTGCCTCGATCATAAAGAAGTGGTAGAATCGGTGGTAGGTATGTTCCAAAAAGAAGTGGCAGAACGCTTAGCCGCAAAACACGGAAACAAGACCTATGGAATCATCAGCGTTTTGCTTCAAACATATTACGACATCGAATATCTTTTTACCGTTCACGAACACGTGTTTTCGCCGCCTCCCAAAGTAAAATCGGCCGTTATTCGCATGACCCGAAAATCCAATGTAGAACTTCCCGTTCCTTATGCTGTGCTTCGAAATGTGGTGAAAACAGGATTTAATCAACGTCGGAAAACATTGCGAAACGCACTCAAGCCAATAATTGCAGGGCGCGAATTCCAACACCCTTTTCTTGATCTTCGTGCCGAACAACTCAGCATTCAGGACTTTGCCGACCTTTCGGTTTGCCTTCAAAATCTATGATTATCCAAAAAAACATCCGACTCATTATCGCCTTGATGGTTCTTGCCTTAACCGGCTTGATTGCCATTCAGATATATTGGATAAACAATGCCATCGATTTAGAGCGTCAGCGATTTGAGACCACCGTTAATCAGGCTTTACAAAATGTGGTGGAGATGGTCGAAAGGCAGGAAGTTGCCAATAAAGTGCGCACACGGTTTGATGCTTCTAAACAAGGAAAAATGTTTTTTTTGGGCATCGATTCCTTGATACGAAAAAGCATCGACCGCAAAGACACAACCACATCGGGATTGGTGTTTTGGAACGAGGTGAGTCCGGGAGAATTGCAAACCGAATTCCGCCAGCTCAATCAAGATGGAAGCATCGAATTTGTTGGGGAAACTCGCACCGATTCGGGCGGACAAGTAGAGTACAAGAAAATCAGGAAGGCCCGACAAACCAATGGATCTCCCTCGTTTGGTGAAATCAGCTCCGATTTAAATCCGCGCGAACGGACGAAAGACCCTCGCTTAGATCGCTTGATGAAGAAAAGCGGATTGGTTACAGACATTTTCCGGGAGCTTTTCAATTTGAATGTAAACAATGGCGTAGAAGACCGGGTAGATCCACGATTGATAGATTCCTTATTACGAGCAGAATTGAAAACGCAGGGATTGAACACGCCTTTTGAGTTTGGTCTTTACGACTTCATCAATAATAAAATGTTCGTCGATCACCCAACCGATTATACCGAACAGCTCATGAAAACCCATTTCCGGGTTCGACTTTTTCCGCACGATATTTTTTATCATCCCGATTACCTGATGGTGTTTTTCCCTGATCAAAACCGCTATGTGTTTAACAATCTTTGGGTGATGTTTGCTTCTTCTGGCTTCTTCATTTTAATCATTATCGGAGCATTCTTTTATACCATCAATACCATCATTCGTCAAAAAAAATTATCCGACATCAAGAACGATTTCATCAACAACATGACGCATGAGTTAAAAACCCCCATTTCGACCATCTCATTGGCCTGCGAAGCATTGAGCGACCCCGACATTCATAAATCGGCAAGCATGACCGCCAATTACACCCGAATGATTCAGGAGGAAAACAAGCGAATGACCTTACTTGTGGAAAACGTGCTTCAAAGTGCTTTGCTCGACAAATCTGATTTCGACCTTCAAAACAACAGAGTAGATATGCATGTGGTGATTCAAAAAGTGATTCAAAATTTTGAAATGCATTTAACGCAACACAAAGTGAAATTGGATTTAAAATTATACGCACAAAACTCCTTCATCGATGGCGATGTTGTGCATTTAACCAATGTGATTTTCAATTTGTTGGACAATGCAATTAAATACACCCCCGACATTCCCGAGATTCAGATAGAAACCAAAAGCCAAGGAAATACTATGCTGATTTCTTTCACAGACAATGGAATTGGTATTTCGCGAGAGGAGCAGAAACGCATTTTCGAAAAATTGTACCGCGTTCCAACGGGCAATATTCACAATGTAAAAGGCTTTGGTTTAGGATTAAGTTATGTGAACGCAATTGTTTCCAAACACCATGGCAGTATTCGAGTTGAAAGCGATTTAGGGATTGGAAGTACATTTACACTGGTTTTGCCTTTGGCACAAAATGTCAACTAAAATTCAATGATCGAAAATTGTCAATCGGTTATAATCGAGTAAATTCAACACATCAAATCTTCGTTAATAAACGTATTTTAAATACATACTATGAAAATTCTGTTAGCCGAAGACGATCCTAATTTAGGTTCTCTAATACGTGAATATTTAGAAGTAAAAGGTTACCATACTATGCTCTGCCCGAACGGGGAAGAGGCTCTTAAAATGTTCTTGAAAGAGAAATGGAACATCTGCATCTTTGATGTGATGATGCCCCACATGGACGGTTTTACGCTTGCCCGAGAAATTCGCAAACGCAACAAGGAGGTCCCCATTATTTTTCTTACGGCAAAGTCGATGAAAAATGATGCGATTGAGGGTTTTAAAGTAGGAGCCGACGATTATATCACTAAGCCTTTTAGCATGGAAGAACTCATTCTGCGCATAAAGGCCATTTTAAAACGTACCGAACGCGCAGTTGATGAAACCCCTGTTCAGGAATATAAACTCGGTAAATACACATTCAACACCACGCATCAACAGCTTATTTTAGGCGATTCCATTCAAAAACTAACATCACGCGAGGCCGACTTACTCAAATTGCTTTGTGTAAACATTAATGATACGCTTGAACGGAATTTTGCATTACGCACCATTTGGTCGGACGATAATTATTTCAATGCCCGAAGCATGGATGTTTACATTGCACGACTTCGTAAATATTTGTCGGGCGACCCAAGTTTAGAGATTATCAATGTGCATGGAAAAGGATTTAAGTTGGTCGACGAACATTCGGCATCCTAAATAGATTCATCCACTTTAATTGTTTG
>CALQJV010000263.1 GCA_943330985.1 Chitinophaga pinensis | reverse complement strand
ATGCCGAACTGATTCACTGCTGCAACCGAATCGCCACCACCAACCAATGAAAAACTTCCGTTTTTTGTTGCTTCCACAATGGCCATGGCAACTTGTCGGGTTCCATTTTCGAATGCCGCCATTTCAAAAACGCCCATCGGACCATTCCACAAAATGGTTTTGCATGAATTTATCGTTTTCGAGAAGGCCTCGATTGTTTTGGGACCAATATCCAATCCCATCCATCCGCTTGGAATAGCATCTACGGCATTAATTTGTGTTCTTGCATCTGCCGCAAACTTGTCTGCTATTAAAGCATCAACAGGCAAATGAATTTGAACACCCATCTCTTTCGCTTTTTTCAAAAGTTCGAGAGCCAAAGACAATTGCTCATCTTCCACCAAAGAAGAACCAATCTCGCCTCCTTGGGCTTTAATAAACGTAAAGGTCATTCCACCTCCAATGATTAAATGATTCACTTTCGACAACACGTTTTCGATGATGGCAATTTTGCTGCTCACTTTTGCACCACCCATAATTGCCAAAACCGGGTGCTCGGGATGTTGCATGACACGATCAATCGCATCAATCTCTCCTTGCATCACATATCCAAACAATTTGTTTTCTGGGAAAAATTGCGCAATTACTGCTGTTGACGCATGCGCTCGGTGGGCGGTTCCAAATGCATCGTTCATATACATGTCGCCGAGCGATGCCAGTTTCTTTGCAAATTCAACATCACCCGCTTCTTCTTCTTTGTAAAAGCGCAAGTTTTCGAGTAATAAAACATCGCCGTTTTTCATTTCACGAACCGCCGACTGGGCAATTTCACCTATGCAATCGCTTGCAAATGAAATGGATATCCCAATCAACTCTTCCACTTTCGATTGAATGTGTTTCAATGAGAACTTATCCTCAAAACCGGATTTTGGTCGGCCAAGGTGTGACATTAAAATAACCGATCCTCCTCCTTGAATCACTTTATGAATGGTAGGAATTGCAGCACGAATTCGGGTATCGTCGGTTACATGAAAGTTAGCATCTAAGGGCACGTTAAAGTCAACACGGATAAGTACTTTTTTATCAGAAAATGAAGCGGTTTCTATCGAAAGCATAGAGCGGTTTTTGAATTGCAAATCTCCTAAAATAATTCATGTAGCATGCAATATCAAACACAAAATAATCAGAAAATACGCTTGGGTTTCCTTACTTTCGCTGCATGCAATTCGCCGAAATTCCCGGACTGGAAAACCTTAAGAAACGCCTTTTTCAGCTGGTGCAGGAAAATCGTATTCCACATGCACAGTTGTTTGTTGGTCCTGAGGGATCTGCGGCTTTGCCCATCGTAATTGCATTTGCGCAATATTTAGCTTGTGAAAACAAATCTAATCACGACAGTTGCGGCACGTGTGCATCATGTATTAAATTTCGAAAACTCATCCATCCCGACTTGCATTTTTCAATGCCTGTAAATTGGGAGAAACCAACCAGCGATTTACATTCTCAACCTTTTTTGGAGAAGTGGCGAAACGAGTTGCTTAAAAACCCCTATCTCGGAATAGACCAATGGGTCGATGCCATTGATATTGGAAACAAACAGCCATTTATCTCAAATTACGAAGCCGCTGAAATAATCAAGAGGCTCAACTTCAAAGCATTCGAATCGGAATACACGTTCATGATTATTTGGCTTCCTGAAAAAATGCGGACCGAAGGAGCCAACCGTATCTTGAAAACACTAGAAGAACCGCCCGATAAAACTCTGATTTTTTTGGTTAGTCAGCATCCCGAAGAATTATTGGCAACCATTCTTTCTCGAACACAGTTATTTAAAGTTCCGGCATTTACTCCCAAAGAAGCCGCTCTAGTAATTCATAATAATTCCGGACTGCCACTCGAACGATGCACCATGGCCGCAGAAGTTGCAGAAGGAAATCTCGCACAAGCTCGCTGGCTATTGGAAAACAGCGAAGAAGCCGAACAGCAATTGGGGCTTTTCAGAAGCTGGATGCTCTTCTGTTATGGCTTTCAAGTGGGCGATTTGCTTAAGCTAACCGACACGTTTTCAAAGGAAGGCCGCGAATGGCAAAAAGGATTTTTCGCCTATGCTTTATACTTGATTCGCCAAACCTTGTTGATGAATCATCAACCCCAGCTTAACCGACTAACTGCAGGAGAACGCGCATTCCTCGAAAAATTTAGCCGCTTTTTTCACCCCGGAAATTATGCAGTTATCAGCGGATACATAAGTGATGCGAGTTTACATATTGAACGAAATGGGCACTCTAAGATTGTCTTTCTCGACACCTCGCTTCAAATATCCGATGTGTTCAGAAAAGAAAAGTCGCGAGTTTAGGTTTGTAAGCTCAATAGTTTATTCTTCATAACACAAAAATTTCAATTTTTTTCACCAATATTGTGTCATCTAATTTTGCTTGGCAGTGTGTTGTTGTGGGATGCCAAAAGCAAGGATTTGCTCATATATATAGACCTGAGGTTGAATGGGATGTACTAGTTGTTCTTCTGGAAGAGGCGGTTTGCCTGCTGGATGTAAAAATAATGGGGCCTGTGGAGTTGGAGGTTGTGATAAACTTCCGGTTTTCGATTGGCTCACTAATATGGAGCTGCCAGATGGCAAAGCGCCATTTGATGTTGTTGAAGTGCGATTTAAAAACAGTCGCAAAGAATTCTTTCGCGTTGGAGAGAATAAGGGTCTTGCCGTTGGCGATGCCATTGCGGTAGATGCTGCTCCAGGTCACGACATCGGAATGGTTTCGATGGCAGGTGAGCTTGTTCGACTTCAGCTAAAAAAATTGAATATTCCTGTCGAAGGTCCCTTTAAATCGGTATACCGAAAAGCTAGACCGGCCGATCTTGAAAAATGGGAACAGGTAGTTGAACGCGAACAAACGACCATGATGCGTTCTCGTGCTATTGCAGTTGAGCTAAAACTCAACATGAAAATAAGCGATGTGGAATTTCAAGGAGATGGGGCAAAGGCAACGTTTTATTATACCGCCGATGACCGTGTCGATTTTCGTGAATTGATTCGTCACCTTGCTGATGAGTTTAAGGTGCGTGTTGAAATGAAACAGATTGGCTCGCGCCAAGAAAGTTCTCGTTTAGGTGGAATTGGATCGTGTGGGAGAGAACTTTGTTGTTCAACCTGGTTGCGCGATTTCCGTTCGGTGAACACCAGTGCCGCTCGTTACCAACAACTTTCGCTCAATCCACAAAAGCTTGCTGGTCAATGTGGAAAATTGAAATGCTGCTTGAATTACGAACTGGATTCTTACCT
>CALQJV010000262.1 GCA_943330985.1 Chitinophaga pinensis | reverse complement strand
TCATGGAGGATATATTTATCCAATTAAAAACTTTGAAATGTTGCAAGGTTGGTATGGACAAGCAGGCTTAAATTTCGCTCTTTGGTAATTTTGCGTGAGGGATGTGAAGGGCTTGGTCACATTGTGACGGAAGTGAAGCTTACCCCGAAACAGCCCGACCTTGTTGATTTGCAGTGAAACGAAAAAACAACATGGGCACGCCCAATTAACGAAAAGAAGCGCGACTCAATCGATCGTTAATGGCTCTTCCCAATCCCTGTTCGGGAACATATTCAGCCAGAATAAGCGATTGTGCTTGAGCATCGGCTAAACGAAGGGTGGCAAATAGATGAATTGCCGCTTCGTTTGTAGAACCTTGCTCGCTTAAAACAAACTGAAATTCATCAGGATAACTCGGCAACTTCGCTGAAAAACGAATCAATACAGGATTTAAATCACGATGCTTTAATAAAAGTTCTTCGCTATTTCCAAGCAGCAATTTCTTTTTAGGTGCATAATGACTATCGAGCATTCCGGGTGCTTGCGGATTTGAACTGTGTTGACGAACATTTACTTCCCCTATACAATTTTCAATTTCCTCGATCGATAAGCCTCCCAATCGAAAAACAGTAACACTTCCGTTTTCCATTCCAACAATCGTACTTTCCAATCCAACGTTACAATTTCCGCCATCTAAAATATAGGGGATCTTACTTCCCAATTGGTCATTTACATGTTGCGCCGATGTTGGACTGATATACCCAAATGGATTTGCACTGGGCGCCGCCAAAGGAAACTCGAGCCTTTGTAGCAATTGCAAAGTTTGTGTATGATTGGGAATGCGAACGGCCACATGAGGCAATCCACTGGTAACCAAATCGGGAATGATGGGCTTGCGCTGAATGAGCAAAGTAAGCGGCCCAGGCCAGAATTTCTCTGCCAAGGGAATCAATGCATCAGGAATCGATTCAGCAAAATCGGATATGCGCTCTATAGAAGACGTATGAACGATGAGCGGATCGAAACTTGGGCGCTGCTTGACTTCGAAAATCTGAGCCACCAATGCCGCATTGAAAGCATTTCCAGCCAATCCATAAACCGTTTCGGTTGGGATCCCAATCACAGAATGCTGCAAATACTGAATTGCTTTTTCTAAATCTGTTCCAATCTCGGCCATGGTACAAAGATAAGATGATTGTTGGATGTGGTAATTATTTGAAGATGGGTTTTTGATGTGCTGATTTTTCGATGTGCTGATGTGCTGATAAAATCCGAATACGTTTCATCAGCATATTTTCCTCATTAGCACATTAGCAAATCCTTTTTTCATCAGCACATCATACATTTTTGTGTATTTTTACCCCGTCCCTGCATTATAACAAGGGCTTTCGGATGATATCATTATTACGGAAAGAGATTAGCAGTTTTCTCACATCCCTTATCGGATATAGCGTTATTACGATTTTCCTATTGGCAATCGGTTTATTTCTTTGGGTCTTTCCCGGCAACTTCAACATTCTGGATGCAGGTTTTGCCTCGCTCGAAAGTTTGTTTGTGATTGCTCCTTGGGTGTTCATGTTTTTAATTCCAGCTATCACCATGCGCTCATTTGCTGAAGAGCAACGCACTGGAACAATTGAGCTTTTGCTTACTCGTCCGCTTAGCGAATGGCAAATTATTACTGCAAAATACTTGGCTGGTTTGCTCTTGGTGATCTTTTCGGTACTTCCAACCATTGTATATTACTTTAGTCTAAAATCCTTAGGAAATCCTTTTGGGAACATCGATTCGGGTGGAACATGGGGCTCGTATCTCGGACTCATTTTCTTAGGTGGATCGTTTGTTTCTATTGGCATGTTCGCCTCTTCTTTAACCGAAAATCAGATCGTTTCCTTCCTCATCGGATTCTTTCTTTGCTTTTTCTTTTACGCAGGATTCGACTCCATTGCATCGCTCGAAGTTTTTCATCCCATCGAACAACTCATTCTCAAACTTGGAATAAACGAGCATTTTGGATCAATGAGCCGAGGAGTTATCGATACGCGCGATTTGGTTTATTTCATTTCTTTCACCTTGTTTTTTCTGGCTTTAACGCGCTTTCGCTTACTTAGTCGCACCTGGTAATTATGGCTAAAGTACCAACTCCATCATCCCGTTTAAAAAGGAGCGCTATACTTAATTTAGTGCTGCTCGTTGTGTTATTGGCGATGGCTAATTTTGCCGCTTCCTTCAAATTCAAACGTCTCGATTTAACTTCCGAAGGTCGTTACTCACTCAACGAAACCACTATTTCGCTTCTCGAAAATCTCGACGATTTTGTCTACATAAAAGTCTATCTCGAAGGCGACCTTCCTGCTAATTACACCAAACTTCGTAATTCCACCCAAGAACTTCTCGATGAATGTCGGGCGTATTCTTCCTTCATCGAATACGAATTCATTAACCCTTCGGAAAGTGAAAACGAAAAAGAACGCAAAGCCATTTATCAGCAATTGCTCGATGCAGGACTTTCTTATACAAACCCAGTTGAAGAAAAAGCTTCGGGGGTTTCGCAACGTTTAATCTGGCCGGGTGCAGTTATCAGTTTTAAAGGAAGAACTCTACCACTTCAGTTGCTTAAAAGTCAGACTTACGCCAACGAAGAAGAGCTGATAAATCGTTCTGTGAACGACCTCGAATACGAGATGACCAACACCATCCGTAAGTTGAAGACGATCATCAAACCTCGCATCTGTTTTGTGGAAGGGCATGGCGAACTCGATTCGCTCGATACCAAAGACATTACACTTTCGCTGGAAGAATATTATGCAGTCGATCGCAAACGCCTCGACAGCAACCTCACTAGCTTGGTGGCCCGCACCGAAAAAGGCGATACCGTAAGATTTATTCCTCGCTACAAAGCCATCATTATTGCCGCACCCGATTCTGCATTTTCTGAAAAAGATAAATTCATCATCGACCAATACATTATGCGCGGCGGCAAAGTGCTTTGGTTGCTTAATCAGGTGGATGCATCGATGGACAGCTTGAGCGTTTACAGCAATAAGTTTGTTTACCCGATAAACCTCAACCTCGAAGATCAGTTGTTTCGCTATGGCGTTCGTGTAAATCCCGATTTGGTGGCCGATTTACGCGCATCGGTTATTCCGGTTGTTGCAGGCATGGTGGGTAACCAGCCACGATTTATTCCCAAACGTTGGCCGTATTTTCCGCTGAGTTTACCAAGCACCAAACATCCGGTTGTAAATAACCTGAATGCCATTCGTTTCGAATTTGCCAGTACGGTGGATACAGTTGGTG
>CALQJV010000261.1 GCA_943330985.1 Chitinophaga pinensis | reverse complement strand
GTTGGACGCGTCCATGGCATAGATGAGATCGAAATTATCAAAATCCTTCACTGTAAATTTCCGAGCAGAGAGACCTGAAATATCAATTCCACGTTTCTCAAGTATTCGAATAGCTCTAAAATCGGGACTATCACCTGCGTGATAATCCGATGTTCCTGCAGAATCTACAACAACCATTTTGCCAGCTTCTTCTATCCGAGCTCTAAGTATACCCTCTGCCATAGGTGAGCGACAAATATTGCCTAGGCAGACCATCAGTACTTTGTTTATGGTCAAAATGTTCTATTTATTGATTACCGATCTTCTTTTCAATCTCATCGATATAGACACGAAATTTCTTGTCTGTTTCGAGGAGGTTGTTTACTGTACGGCAAGCATGAAGAACAGTTGCATGATCTTTACCTCCACATTGCAAACCGATGCTTGCTAAGGAGGATTTAGTCATGCTTTTTGCAAAGAACATAGCAATTTGACGCGCCTGAACTACCTCTCGTTTACGGGTTTTAGATTTTAAAAGCTCTAAAGGAAGGTTGAAATAATCGGACACAACTTTTTGAATAAAATCGATTGAAATTTCGCGAGTGGTATTTTTTACGAACTTATCGATCATCTGACGCGCCAATTCCATCGTGATGGATTTGCGATTCAAGGTTGACTGAGCAACCAATGAAATTAATGCACCTTCGAGTTCACGCACATTGGTTGTAATGTTGTATGCCAAATATTCGATTACATCTTTTGGCATCTCGATTCCATCGGCATAAATTTTCTTTTCCAAAATGGCGATGCGTGTTTCCAGATTTGCAACTTGCAAGTCGGCACTTAAACCCCATTTGAAACGAGAAAGTAAACGCTGCTCCAATCCAATTAATTCGATTGGGGATTTATCGGATGTTAACACCAATTGTTTTCCCGTTTGGTGCAAGTGATTGAAGATTTGAAAGAAAACATCTTGAGTTCTCTCTTTTCCTGCAAAAAACTGAACATCATCAATAATCAACACATCAATCATCTGATAAAAATGAATGAAGTCGTTGTGTGAGTTATTTTTTACTGCATCAACAAACTGGGTAATAAATTTCTCAGCTTGGACATAAAGAACAGTTTTGTTCGGGAAATTCTTTTTAATCTCGATTCCAATTGCGTTTGCCAAATGGGTTTTACCTAAACCAACATTTCCATAAATAAGCAATGGATTGAAAGCGGTTCCTCCGGGTTTGTTTGCAACGGCAAATCCAGCAGAGCGCGCTAAACGATTGCAATCGCCTTCAACCAAGTTGTCGAAAGAGTAATTTGGATTAAGCTGAGATTCAACATTCATCTTCTTTAAACCTGGAAGGATGAATGGGTTTTTGATGGAATTGCTGTTCAAATCAATTGGCATTGAAACAGCTGGGTTTTTCAATGACTTATGACTCACCGCAGGAATGTTAACCGTATAAGGATTGGCATTGCGGTAGTTGTTTTCCATGATAATGGAATATTCAAGACGCCCCTCGGGTCCTAATTCCTTATTAATGGTTTTTTTAAGCAGATCAATATAATGTTCTTCTAACCATTCGTAAAAAAATTGACTAGGTACCTGAATCGTCAAAACACTTCCTTTTAACTTTACCGGTCGAATTGGCTCAAACCAAGTTTTATAACTCTGTTGATTGACATTATCCTTTATAATGTCGAGGCAATTCTGCCAAATTTTTTCAAATGATTGCTCTATTGTCTGCATATTATTTTGTTGTTAAAACGATTAAAGGAATATTCCTTGAATCTTTCTTCGGCTTGAGGGAGGAACCGAAGAATTGGATGGCAAATATTTACTAAAAATACTTTAAAAAAAAATCAAATTGCTATTGACTTTCTAAAATATTTTATTTGTGAAAAGGCTTGATTTTTCTTGTTGTTTATACTACTAAAGAGGTAATCGAGCCTACCTAATCTTAGTCCTGCCCAACCTACTTGATTTATAGTCACTTCATTGCCTATTGCATTCATTACTGAAACTGGTTTTTCTAAAAAAGTATGTGTATGCCCACCTAAAATTATGTCAATGTGCTTAGTGTTTGATGCTAACATCAGGTCGGAAGGTTTAAATGTATCGTATTGATAGCCCAAGTGCGATAAACAAATAACCATGTCGCAATGCTCGTCTAACTTGAGATAACGTGCTTCATTATCAGCAGCTATGATGGGATTGTGGTATTGAATACCTTTCCAATTTGCATCGGAAACTAGGCCCGTTAAATCGATGCCAACTCCCAGTATACCAATCTTTAACCCGTTTTTATGGAGGATAATTGATTTCTTTAATTTCCCCTCGAGTGCAGTGTCTTTTACGTCGTAGTTGCAGTTCACAAATGGGAAACTAGCAAAAGGCATTTTGTTAACAAGTCCATCAATGCCATTATCGAAATCGTGATTTCCTAAAGTTGCTGCTTCGTACCCCATGGCCGACATCAATTTAAATTCAGGTTCTCCACCATAAAAATTAAAGTACGGTGTGCCTTGAAAAATATCGCCAGCATCGAGCAACAAAACATTGCTTTGTTCATCGCGGATCTTCGATATAAGCGCGGCTCTGCGGGCTGCTCCTCCTTGCCCCGGATACTTAGGGTCGTTGTCGGGAAAAGGATCTATACGACTGTGCCAATCGTTGGTGTGAAGAATGGTTAATGTTTTATGGCCTGTTTCGTTTTCAAATGCTTTGAGCCATCCCGGCATGGATGAGAATGCCGCAAGACTTAAACTGCCTCTAATAAACTTACGGCGTGTCCAGGAGGTAAATTCGTCCATCGGTTGTAGGATGTAATTGGATATTTTTCGATTTATAATTTTTCAGTTCTTCGAGCACGGCATCGCGAAACTTCACTTTGAGATTTTGGCGATTGGTATAAGGTGGCATGATATAATTATCGCCGCCGTTAATTAAATAATCATTCGAGATAATCGAATAGGTTCGTTCGGGTTCAATTTCTTTTCCTCCCACTTTTATATTAATAGCACCTTTCGAGGAGATTCCCATGTTGCTACCGGCAATAGGGCCTCCTTTTTTTAAAGCAACTTGCTGAAATAAACCATCAAGATCTTTTCCCAATATATCAATTGTAACCAACTCGTTTTCGAAAGGAACCAACTCAAAAATCATCGAAAGTGTGATATCTCCTTTGGGAAGTTCTATTCGAAGTCCCCCCATATTGTAAAAGGCAATATCGGCATGTTTGATAAGTGCTCTCTCAGAAAAACTCAACATGATATCGCAAATTAAATTACCTAAGCCGCATTC
>CALQJV010000260.1 GCA_943330985.1 Chitinophaga pinensis | reverse complement strand
TTCATCATTTTTTGTTATGTTCATTTCTATTACTTAAGTCGATTAACTTTACAAAAAATTAAATTCATGGATATAGCTCTTGGTGCCGATCATGCAGGTTATGATTCAAAACTGGAAATTCGTTCATTTTTATTAAATCTAGGTCATACTGTAGTAGACTTTGGAACTAATTCGCCTGATAGTATGGATTACCCCGATGTAGCTCATCCTCTTTCGAAAAGTGTAGCTAACAATGAATGTGATTTTGGAATACTCATTTGTGGAAGTGCAAATGGAATGGCAATGACCGCAAATAAAAATAAAGACATTCGTGCGGCAATTTGTTGGAATGTAGAAATTGCAGCATTAGCTAGAAAACACAATAATGCAAATATACTCTGTTTGCCTGCCAGATTTATTTCAAATGAACTCGCTTTTCAAATAGTTGAAACATTTTTAACAACATCATTCGAATTTGGACGACATGAACTAAGAGTAATTAAAATACCGTGTTAATTTTTTCTATATACTCATATGTATATTTTATTCGTTATACAGAATTAAATGAGTTCTTCATCCTTTAATATTCTCATCATTAAATTGGATGAGTTTATTCGTAAGTATTATACAAATCAATTAATCCGTGGAGTTATTTATTCCACCGGAGCCTTGATTGTATTCTTTTTATTAACCTCATTCATTGAGTTTGTTGGACATTTAGGTACTACTGGAAGGACTGTTTTATTTTATACATATATAGTTAGCTCTTTATTTTTATTGATTCGATTTATCCTCATCCCTATTTTTCATTTAATTAGAATAGGAAAGGTGATATCATATGATCAAGCAGCAGAAATTATTGGGAAACATTTTTCTGACGTTCGAGATAAGCTTATTAATACCCTTCAGTTACAGCGAACATTAGAAATAGATTCTTCCGCTTCGGAATTAGTTTCAGCAAGTATTGATCAACGTATACAAGAGTTAAAACCAATTCCATTTACAGCGGCAATTGATATCAAGCAAAATAGAAAATATGCACGCATAGCCATAATCCCAATCTCTCTATTTATTCTTTTGTGGTTTGTATACCCTGCTTTAATTAAAGACAGTTCAAATAGAATATTGAATTATAACTCAACGTTCGAACCCATAGCCCCATTTACCTTCATAATAGAAA
The DNA here is from genome assembly GCA_943330985.1 of Chitinophaga pinensis. The sequence goes on along the minus strand of CALQJV010000260.1, from coordinate 2,125 downwards.
ACACTTCTCTAGTTACTGCCACTCAGCAAGATTTTGTGCTGAAAGTTAAAACCGGTGGTAATGAAATTCCGAACGAACTCTACCTTGTTCAAGGAGATATGAAGTTAAAGCTCATTAAAGAAGATAAGATTCATTTTAATTACACCTTTAAAAATGTTCAGCATTCCTTACCATTTCGTTTGTATGCTGATGGATTTTATTCGAGTCAATACGAACTCAAAGCACAACCAAATCCTACTCTTACTAATTTCCAAATTACCCTGAATTATCCTGTTTATACTGGAAAAAAGGATGAAATTATTACCAATACTGGTGATTTAGTAATACCTGCAGGAACCAAAGCAACCTGGAAATTTAATACTCAAAACACAGAAAAATTTCTACTTGCATTTTCTGATAGTACATTCAATCTGAAAGAACAGGAAAAAGGTAGTTTCACTCACGCCATCCGGTTTTTTAAAGACAATAAATACAGAGTCAATACTTCCAATCGGTATATCAAAGGAAAGGACCAAATTGAATATACCGTTTCGGTTAAACCCGACGATTACCCTTCTATCATTACTGAAGAAAAACAAGATTCCATTACCTCTTCCCTCGTTTATTTTAAAGGAGATATTGAAGATGATTATGGCTTTAGTCGATTAACATTTTCGTATACAACTATTAATGGCGATCGAGTTACGGAAAAACAAAGCAAGGAAGTTCCTTTCAATAGAAACTATTTAAAAACCTTATTTTTTTGGTCTTGGGATTTCTCTCAGCTTTCCTTGCAACCCGGCGACGAAATTGAATATTGGTTCGAAGTATGGGATAATGATGGAGTGAATGGTGCAAAATCATCAAAAACCCAAAAGAAAATTTTCAAAGTCCCAACTCTTGATCAAATTGATGAACAACGCGATCAAAACAATGAATCGGTTAAGAATAATTTAAAAGAAACGCTTAAGGATGCGAAGAAAATCCAAAAAGAACTGGATGAATTGAATAGAAGAATTCTTGAAAAAAAGGAAATAAGCTGGCAGGATAAAAAGAAGGTTCAGGATTTAATCAATCAACAACAGCAAATAGAACAACAAATTGAAAATCTGAAGAAAGAGAACAAAGAAAATAATAGTAAGAATGAAGAATTCAAAAAGTCGGATGAACGAATTTTAGAAAAACAAAAAGAATTAGAGAAGATTTTTGAGCAGATTATGAGTGAAGAGATGAAAGATAAACTCAAAGAACTCGAGAAAATGATGGAAAACCTTGATAAGAATAAAATCAAGGATATGATTGAACAGATGAAGTTGGAAAACAAAGACATCGAAAAAGAACTCGATCGCTCACTTGAATTGTTCAAGCAACTTGAATTTGAACAGAAACTGGATGCTGCTATTGATAAATTAGATCGTTTAAAAGATCAACAAGATAAATTAGCTGATAAGACTGAAAAAAAAGAGGGTTCTTCAGAAGAATTAAAGAAGGAGCAAGACAATTTGAATAAAGAATTTGATGATTTACGAAAAGAACTAGACGATCTTCAAAAGAAAAATGAACAGTTAGAAGATCCCCAACAACTCGAAAATACCGATCAATTGGAGCAAGATATTCAACAGGAAATGAAGAATAGCTCTGAACAGATGCAACAAAATAAATCGGGCAAAGCTTCTAAATCTCAGAAAAGCGCATCTCAAAAGATGAAAGAAATGAGTGAAAGTATGAAGAAGATGAAAGAGTCGTCTGAACAAGAAAGTTTGGAAGAAGATGTTTCGAAACTCCGTGAAATTTTAGAAAACCTTCTACAACTTTCTTTCGACCAAGAGTTGCTCATGAAACAACTCCAAAGAACCCCTATCGAAAATCCGCTTTATGTTAAAATAACCGCCGATCAAAAGAAAGTGAAAGATAATGCTAAAGCAATTGAAGATTCTTTGTTAGCTTTGAGTAAGCGCGTTGTTGAAATACAATCGTTTATTAACAGAGAAATAAGCTCTATTAATATGAATCTTGATAAAACGATTTCTTATTTGGCCGAAAGACAAAGTAATAATGCGGCATCAAGGCAGCAATTTGTTATGACATCTGTTAATAATCTAGCTTTAATGATTAGTGAAGTTACCGATCAAATGCAGCAGCAAAT
>CALQJV010000259.1 GCA_943330985.1 Chitinophaga pinensis | reverse complement strand
TTTCTCAGCTTTGATTAACTGCTTTATTTTACGGGCAAATTCAACATTGGCGGCATGTCCGGGACGAGTTGCGATGATTGTTCCTTTGATTGGTCTTCCTATCAATGATAAATCTCCAACAACATCTAAGAGCTTGTGACGAGCAGCCTCGTTTTGATATTTAATTTCAACGTTATTTAAGGTTCCTTCGTTTGTAACTATCAGATCAGATCTATTAAACAAACGAGAAAGTACCGATTGATCCTCTGAAGAGAGCTGGCGATCTACATACACAATTGCATTACTCAAATCGCCGCCTTTAATCAAGTTGTTTTCTAGTAACATTTTCAACTCGTGTAAAAACACAAATGTTCTGCACGAAGCAACTTCATCTTTAAACTCAACTATACTATCCAATTGCGCATGTTGGAAACCAAGAACGCGGCTATTGAAATCGATCATTACTTTTACCTTAAACGTATCGGAAGGCACTGCAATAATTTCAACGTTCCGCGATGGATCATTGTAAAATACGTTTGTTTTTAATTCGTAATAAATTCGGTCTGCTTCTAATTCAACAATTCCAGCTTGTTCTAACGATTCAATAAAGAAGCGAGCACTTCCATCTAAGATGGGTACTTCGGGGCCGTTTATCTCGATGAGTAAATTATCAATTTGAAGCCCTGCTGCAGCCGCTAATGCATGTTCTACGGTTGAAACACTAGCGCCATTCAAAGAGAGTGTGGTTCCGCGAGAAGTATCTGTAACCAAATCAACATCGGCAGCTATTTCAGGTTGACCATCCAAATCAATACGATTAAAACGAATTCCAAAGTCGGATGGTGCGGGTAAAAAAGTCATTTCAACATGCACTCCTGTATGCAATCCGACACCTTTTAAGCTTGTAGCTTTTGCTATAGTTTGTTGTTTTTCAGCCATTGTTTTGCTTTTGAATTTCGTCCAACTTTCGTTCGAGTTCCTCAATTTTATTGATGAGTTCAGGTAATTTTCTGAAACCTATATATGATTTCTTGTAATCGCCAATGAAAAATGCCGGAGATCCTTGTACTATTTCTCCTTCTTTTGTAATACTGGCACCAATTCCCGATTGAGCTGCAATTTTCACACGATCGGCAATTACCAAATGGCCAACGATTCCAACTTGTCCGCCTATCATACAAAAACGCCCAATTTTGGTAGAACCCGCAATACCTGTTTGAGCAGCAATTACGGTATGTTCACCAATTTCTACATTGTGAGCTATTTGAATAAGATTATCGAGTTTGACGCCTTTACGAATAATCGTCGATCCAAGTGTCGCACGATCAATCGTGGTGTTTGATCCAATTTCAACATGATCTTCAATAATCACATTTCCAATTTGAGCAACTTTCATATAATTGGAATCATCTTGGGGAGCAAAACCAAATCCATCTCCTCCAATAACAACACCTGAATGGATCCTACATTCTTTCCCAATTTTACATTCAGAATAGACCTTCACTCCAGGAAATAGCATGGAGTTATCGCCAATGTTAACATTATCACCAATGTATACACCCGGAAAAAGTTTGACATTGTTACCAATTACAGAATTCTCGCCGATGTATACGAATGCCCCTATGTAAGGATTTTCTCCAATGCGAGCAGAAGATGCAATGGTATGCGGTTCTTCTCTTCCGGTTCTATTTTGGCTTATTTTATTGTATGTATCAAGTAAAAGCGCGAAACTTTTATATGCATCCTTTACTCGAATAAGATTAGTATGAATCGGGTTTTCAGGAACAAACGTATCACTTACTATGACCAATGAAGCTTTAGTTGTATAAATAAACTCTTCGTATTTGGGATTTGCTAAAAATGTTAAAGAGCCTGGTTCCCCTTCTTCTATTTTCGCAAGCCTGTTCACCTTTACAGAAGAATCACCTTCTATTGTTCCTTGCAAAAGATCTGCTATTTGCTGTGCTGTAAATTCCATTTTACTTAATTTATTGTATCAATTTCTTTGGGATAGCAAAGAAAGTATTTTCGGATTGATTCAGAATAAACCGATAAACGTAATTGGTCTGATGCATCTCGTACATCGCGTATTGTACCGTTTTTCAATAATATATTTATCTTCTCTTCTCCTGATTTGTATGCGCTATTGGTTATTTCTCCTGTGAAAATATAATAAAATGCGTCTTGTTCTGAAATCCCTTTCAATTGCCATTGTGCTTTTAATGCAGCTATTTCAGATTCTTTAAATGGTTGATCTTCAATACGAATTTTAAATAACTTCCGCTCAATCAACCGAGTACTTAATTCTACTAAAATTGTATCTGTATGACTCATCCATTCTTTCGCTGCTGCAAATATATCATAATCATCCAAGCGAGAAAAATGCTCGATAAACTCATCATCCAAATTTTCATTATAGGTTGAATTTGTTGAATTCAGAAAGTAATTCAATCCCTTAGTTGCAAATACCACTTCCCCATTTTGAACCAAGTATTTCGCACGTTTAAGCATGTTTACCAATAAATTTTCGGCAGCTAAAACAGTTTTATGTAGATACACTTGCCAGTACATTAAACGGCGTGCTAATAAGAATTTCTCGATGCTATAAATACCCTTTTCTTCCAATACTAGCTCTCCATTAACCACTTCCATCATTTTAATTATGCGATCAGAACCAACTGTCCCTTCTGCAACACCAGTATAGAAGCTATCTCTGTTGAGATAATCCAGCCGATCAACATCCAATTGACTTGAAAGCAGTTGATGTAAAAATTTCTTGTGGTATTTATCTGTAAAAATAGTAATTGCCATTTCGAGCTTCCCTTCAAAATGAACATTCAATTTTCGCATAAATAGCAATGACAACTCTTCATGATTAAGGCCATTTACAATGGAGTTCTCGAGTGCATGAGAAAATGGTCCGTGTCCAATATCATGCAATAAAATGGCAGCTTGTGCAGCTAAATTTTCCTCATCTGTAATTTCATGTCCTTTCGATCGTAAACTTTCAATTGCCAAACTCATTAAATGCATGGCACCCAAAGCATGATGAAAACGCGTGTGTTGAGCACCTGGATAAACATAATCGGTTAACCCAAGTTGCCGAATTCTTCGCAAACGTTGAAACCAAGGGTGTTCAATTATATCGAAAAGCAATTCATATTGTATGGTAATAAACCCGTAAACAGGGTCATTAACAATTTTTTTTTTGTTGTGCGTAAGTTTCACTGACAATATTATAGGAATTATGCTGTTTCATGAGGTACTTTTGAGCACCTTTTAAAAAAGCAAATATACATGGACAAG
>CALQJV010000258.1 GCA_943330985.1 Chitinophaga pinensis | reverse complement strand
ATCTTTTGCATGTTTCGGAGGAGCAGAGTATCATTTCGAGCATTTTTTCGCATGCCGATCGTGATAAAATGAACGAGGAGGTATGGAAGAAACTCACCGAACTTTCTCAAGAAAGCGAAACCCGAAGTAAGGTAAAAACTACTCCATTGGTTGCGCGTGGTAAAATTTACGAAGAAATTGTAGATACAGCCGAATTGATTGGTGCTACATTTATCGTAATGGGAACCAATGGAACAGAAGGTATTCGTAAACGTTTTATTGGCTCGAATGCATTGCGTGTAGTGCGCGAATCTCGTATTCCCGTAATTACAATCAAAGGACAGCCGATATTCAAAGGAATTAGCTCCATTGTATTGCCCCTCGATCTTTCGAAAGAAACGCGAGAAAAAGTGAACAAAGCCATTGAATTATCTCGTTATTTCAATGCAACAATTCATGTGTTTTCTATCTTTTTAACTGATAAGGAAGAAGTTGTAACCAAACTTCAGCTTCAAATGGCTCAGGTGAAAAGTTTCTTAACCAAAGCCAAAGTAGATCACACCGTTGAAATGATAACTGCCAACGATAAAAACGAAGGGCTAGGGCATGAAGTCATTTCTTATGCGAAACAAGTGAATGGAGATTTGATTATGATTATGACACAGCAAGAAACCAACTTTACCGAAATGTTCATTGGATCGGCTGCGCAAGAGATTATTAGCTCATCAGAAGTGCCTGTTTGTAGTATAATTCCAACTGTTAAACGAGATACCACAACATTTTCACCCTATTAATTGGGAGTATTAAAATGATATTAAAGCCTTGCAAATTGTCTTATTTGCAAGGCTTTTTGCATTGGCAATTTTACTTAAAAGGTTATATTTGTTCTAATACCTATTGTTCAATTTAACCCCGATGTTATGAGAAATCTTGCTATTAAACGAATTCTGATTCCTACCGACTTCTCTGAAACGGCCAACTTGGCTTTGGAACATGCTGTAAAAATGGCCCGATTACTCGATTCAGAAATTACCTTACTTCATGTTGTATCCACGTTTGCATTTCGGGTTAATCTTCCTGAAGTGGATGTTGATGAAACACAGGAGGCAAAATTAACAGGTGTTATTGGTTCCAAATTGAATAGTATAGCCGAAGAAATCTCCCAAAAAGAGGGTTTAAAAGTTTCTACATTGATTACATCAGGGCGAATTCGAGAAGAAGTTGTGCGGGTTGCTGAAGAAATATATGCCGATATCATCATCCTTGGAACTCATGGTGTTTCAGGTCTTCGCGAGTTCTTTATGGGTAGCAACGCTTTTAGAATCGTTTCAGATGCTGCTTGCCCTGTCCTTTGTATTCAAGAAAGTGGTCACCCGGTTGGGTTTAAGAACATTGTTGTTCCTATAGATAATTCATTTTATTCGAGAGAAAAATTGGGACTTTCCATAAAATTAGCTCGATTGTATAACGCAACAATACATATTTGTGGATTGCGATCTCATGATCATAACGATGAGGAAATCAACGCCAAATTCCGCATTAAAATGAAACAAGTGGATGATTTTCTTCATGAGCAGGATGTAGAATTTACTGCAACTACCTTGTATTGTGAGAATATTGCCAATGCCACCATGGAGTATGCCGCTGAAAATAAAGCCGATTTAATCATCATCATGAATGAACAAGAAGTAAATGCCACAGGTTTTTTTATGGGACCTTATGCTCAGCAGGTAGTTAACCATTCTAAGATTCCGGTGCTTAGCATTCGCCCGACTTCAAGTAACGTTGAATTTGTTAACCCGTTTTAGTTTTCTTCGCATCTTGCAGGCATGAATTCTAGCTTGTCGCTGCGAACGTTGTTTTTACAACATGTTGCTCAAACCTCTCCTTTCCCCCCCATGCTTGAAGTGGAAAAGGCTTCGGGTGTTTTTATTTTCGATACCCAAGGGAAACGTTATTTTGATTTCATTTCTGGGATTTCAGTCAGCAATGTTGGTCACTGTCATCCTCATGTTGTTGAAGCCATTCAAAAGCAATCGGAGCAGTACATGCATGTGATGGTGTATGGCGAATTTGTTCAAAGTCCGCAAGTTAAATTGGCACAGGCAATTGTTTCTGTTTTGCCGAAATCTCTCAATTCGGTGTATTTTGTTAATTCGGGTTCTGAAGCCACCGAAGGCGCTTTAAAATTGGCTAAACGTATAACAGGAAGAACTGAATTAATCAGTTTCAAAAATGCATATCATGGAAGTTCTCACGGAGCACTTAGTGTTATGGGAAGTGAGGTTTATAAACAAGCGTATCGTCCTTTGTTACCCGATGTACGTATTTTAATTTACAATGATTTTGATTCACTTGATTTCATCTCTTCGAAAACAGCAGCCGTTATTGTTGAGCCAATTCAGGGGGAAGCGGGTGCTTATGTTCCAGATTCTGCTTGGTTAATCGCACTTCGAAATAAATGCACAGAAACAGGCACAATGCTCATTTTCGATGAGATTCAGACAGGTTTTGGCCGCACAGGAGCATTTTTCGCACGTGAACATTCGAGTGTTGTGCCCGATATTATCTTAATGGCAAAAGGCATGGGCGGCGGACTTCCAATCGGCGCCTTCGTTGCATCTAAAGAACACATGCTTGCTTTTACACATCAACCCATACTCGGACACATAACCACATTTGGAGGCAATGCAGTTTGTTGTGCCGCATCTTTGGCTGTATATGAACTACTTGCCGATTTAGAACTCATTCGTCAAATTCCATCAAAAGAATCCATTATCCGAAGTCGAATGGTGCATCCGAACATAAAAGCTATTCATGGAAAAGGACTTTTACTTGCCCTCGACTTAGGATCGAATGAAATTGCATTGCCTGTAATGACCCGTTGCATGGAGCTTGGACTCATCACCGATTGGTTTTTATTTGCCGACCATTGTTTGCGAATGGCTCCACCGCTTACCATTACAGAAGAAGAAATCAACCAAGCTTGCGACATTTTCCTACAAGCCATTCGGGATATTTGTGAAGGTTGATTAATTATTCAACCAATCCTCTTCCAGCTTTAGCAATGCGTTTGTCTTTCTTAAAATCGATGACGATCTTATCCAGAATTCCGTTGATAAAAGTCTTACTCTGTGGACTACTATAATCTTTAGAAAGTTCGATGTACTCGTCGAGCGTAACTTTTACGGGTATTGAAGTGAACTCGGTTAGTTCGCAGATGGCCATTTTCATGAGAATAACATCCATTTTGGCAACGCGATCGATTTCCCAATTTTGAGTACGCTTGGCAATTTCCTTTTGGTATTCTTCGCTTTTCAGAATCGT
>CALQJV010000257.1 GCA_943330985.1 Chitinophaga pinensis | reverse complement strand
GTCCAAAGAATCGGTCGTCTTTATCTTCGCGTGAGGAGTCTTCGAGTGGATATTGTTTCAACAAGGGGAACATCTCCATGTGGTCAACATTGAGAATGCGTTTCAAATTAGGATGTCCTTGAAAACGAACTCCAAAGAAATCGTAGGTTTCACGTTCCATCCAATTAGCTCCAGCAAAAAGTGAGGTTGCTGAAGCGATTTCTGGATTTGCTTCGGGAATCCAACATTTTAGACGAAGACGAACATTATTGGTTAAGCTGTGCATGTGATATACCACACCAATCTCACGTCCTTGTTGTTCAGGCACATGAACGGCACAGAGGTCGGTCAAATAACCAAAAGCCAAATCGGCTTCGTTTTTCAAAAACCCAATTACGTCTAGATTGCGATCTGCAGGAATTTCGATTGTCAAAAACCCGTAAGGCGCATCGTGACTAAGAATCGCATCACTAAAATGATCCTGCAAACGAGCGAGGGTTGTTTCTTGTGTAAGTGCCATGTTATTCGATTCCGTAAGATGCAAGCAATGCTTTGTATTCGGGTTGGTTGCGGCGACGAAGGCTTTCGTTCTTCACCAACTCTTGAATTTTCATAACACCGTCAATGATTTGTTCTGGACGAGGCGGGCAACCTGGCACATACACATCCACTGGAATAATGCGGTCGATTCCTTGTAACACGCTGTATGTATCGAAAATACCACCGCTCGAAGCGCATGCTCCAACGGAAATAACCCAACGTGGTTCGGCCATTTGCTCGTACACGTGTTTCAATACAGGAGCCATCTTTTTTGCAATGGTTCCCATCACCATTAACAAATCGGCTTGGCGAGGCGAGAAACTCAAACGCTCGGAACCAAAACGCGATAAGTCGTAGTTCGACCCCATTGTTGCCATGAACTCAATGCCGCAGCATGATGTTGCAAATGGCAATGGCCAAATAGAATTAGCACGCGCCAATCCAATCACTGTATCAAGGCTAGTGGCGAAGAAACCTTGTCCTTCAACACCTGCAGGTGCTTCCACCATCTTCAAATCACTCATAGTGCAATTTTATTGATGTTTATTCCCACTTAAAAGCATCTTTCTTTTTGAGGTATAAGAATCCCAAAAGAAAAAAAGCAACAAAAATGAGCATGCTAATGAAACCGTCAAAACCAAAGTCACGAAAATTTGTGGCCCAGGGATAAAAGAAAATAACCTCTACATCGAATAATACGAAGAGAATAGCTGTTAGGAAATACTTAATGGAAAAAGGCAAACGTGCATTTCCTTTTGATTCAATACCACACTCAAAACTCTCTAGCTTTTTATCCCCACTCCGTTTAGGCCCAATTAAATGCGTAATAACGAGCACCATAATCACAAATCCAGCAGCAAATACCAATTGTATTAGCAGAGGAATGTATTCGCTTGTTCCGTTCATAAAGGTTTTTTTAAGGAAACACCTAACACTCCGCAAGGGATTATGTTTAGCTGTTTGACCCGAATTTTGCGCCCAAATCTACAAATATTTATAATTGAAAAAGGAGGAAGATGCATTGTTTTGAAAAATGAAATTTAATCTTCATTAAAAACAATTATTTCGATTGGCTTTGCCTTATTTTATTTTACTTTTAAAACATGAATGAACCCAATAAATCTCAGTTTTTTGCTGACTTGCGCGACTTAATTGTTACGTATTTTCAAGAGCGCTTGGAATTGGCAAAGGCACTTGCCTACGAAAAAATTGCACGAATCATTGCCTTCTTGTTTATTGGCTTGTTGATGCTCTTGTTTTTCTTTTTTGGAATCCTATTCCTAAGCTTTATGTTGGCGATGTATTTCGGCGAATTACTGCACAGTCAGATGGCGGGATACGGACTTGTTGCGGGCATTTATTTTGTTGCGTTCCTATTCTTCTATGCCTTCCGAAACAGCTTCATCGGAAATGCCATTGCCAGCGCTGTTATTCGTATTTTGTATGATCATCAAACCAACCCAAACCATGGATAAACGCCCGATTCATTCCTTGAGCGATTTGCGTCAGGAACAAGCCCGTTTACGATCGAACATCCAACAATCGGAACAAGAAATTGGGCATCATCTCGATTACTTCCGTCGGCATTTTCCATCCATTTTATTGATGCAGGTTTTGCCTTACGATGAACGTAAAAAAGATATCATCATTTCCGGACTTGGATTTGCCGCGAGCATCCTCATGGGTCGAATTGCCGAATCAGGAAAAGACCTGTTCGAGAAAAACATCCATGCATTCATTCACTGGGTAAGCAGTAAATTTGGAGGAAAGCCCAAAGCCGAACCGCCAAAGGAAGATTAACCCAAGGCTTCGATAATATCGTACTTGGTTATGATGTGAACCGCTCCCAGCATGTCGCGCACCAATACCGCTTCGTTTTCGCGGTTAATTTGTTTCGAAACTTCATCCAATTTGGCTTGCGGATTCACAAATGGAAAGGACTTCTGCATCACTTCATTCACTTTCGATTGCTTCAATTCAGGATTGTCGCAAATGAGTGCATACAAATGACTATCGCTTAAGGAACCTACAAAGTCGTTTCCAGATTTTACCGGAATCTGCGATACATCGAACTTGCGCATGATTGCAAATGCTTCTGCAACGGAATCTTCCGCATCCACAGTAACTAATTTCAAATGCTTGTGGCGTTCAATTAAATCGATGGCTTTAGGAGATTTTTCTTCCAAGAAACCGCGGTCGCGCATCCAATCGTCGTTGAACATTTTGCCTAAGTAACGCGTGCCATGATCGTGGAAAATCACCACAACCAAATCGCCTTCCTTAAACATATCCTTCATTTGAATCAAACCTGCCATAGCCGAACCTGCTGAGTTTCCAGCAAAAATGCCTTCTTCGCGAGGAATACGACGGGTCATAACTGCAGCATCTTTATCAGTAACTTTTTCGAAGTGGTCGATTACATTGAAATCGACGTTTTGAGGAAGAAAGTCTTCGCCAATGCCTTCGGTGATGTATGGATAAATTTCGTTCTTATCGAAAATGCCGGTTTCCTTGTATTTCTTAAACACCGATCCGTAGGTGTCGATTCCGAGAATTTTGATGTTTGGGTTTTTCTCTTTCAGATAGCGACCTGTTCCGCATATGGTTCCGCCTGTTCCAACACCCACTACCAAATGCGTGATTTTACCTTCGGTTTGCTCCCAAATCTCGGGACCCGTTTGTTCGTAATGCGCTTGTGAATTGCTGAGGTTGTCGTACTGATTGGGTTTCCAAGAATTGGGCACTTCGGCAATCAAACGGCTCGAAACCGAATAATACGAACTGGGATC